>JBNLCD010000051.1:0-16657 GCA_050303635.1 Anaerolineae bacterium | reverse complement strand
CGGATTAATGCTGAGTTTGCCACGTGCTTTGATTGGTTCAGCCGACAACCCAATCGTATATGGGTTGAAAGGAGCAGGTTCAATGACTTCACCCGTTACATTAAAGACCTCAAATGGACCAGCAAAATCCAATACCTCTACGTCATCGAAGATGAAAATACCAACATTCCATTGCGCTGTCATGGAAACTACTCCTTTCGTCAGGTTATTCTTGGACTAAAATCGGTTGTAAATCGATATTGTCATCCATCATCTCATGTTGAGATGTATTTGGTTTCTGGCGATAGGTTGTAATCATGACAACCGAACCAATAATCATGGCCGCCGCCATGAGCATCAGCGGTGTAATCGTTTCATTCCCAATTGACCATCCCAAAAACACGGCAATCACAGGATTGACATACGCATAGGTTGCGGCACGGGCCGGCGGCACATTTTTCAACAGCCAGATATACGCAGTGAAAGCCACCATTGAACCAATGAAAATCAAATACACTAGGGCCGCAATTGATACAAAGGATACGCCGCTTAAATCAAGTTTGGCACCTTCCCCCGTGATAAGGCCCAAAATGAGCAAGATGGTCCCACCCCCAAGCATTTCCATGCCAATACCAGTTAAGGGTACTTCTGGCAACGGGGCTTCGCGAGAATAAAGTGAACCGGACGCCCAGAATGTTGTGGCTAGAACGACAGCAATCATTCCGATGAGTTGGTCACGACCACCATTTCCTGATAAATTAGACGGACCAATCAACAACACAACACCACTGAAACCGAGCAATAGACCCGCAATCACTTGATGGCCGGGATATTTTCCGGAAGGGCGTAACCACTCAAATAACCCAATCCAGAGTGGCACCGTTGCAACTAAGACAGCCGCAACGCTGGACGCGATATATTGTTCGGCCCACGTCACGATGCCATTGCCACCCATAAGCATCAAGCCGCCTACAATAAAGGCACTCCGCCAATGAATGCGCTTAGGCATAGGTAGTCCACGCCAACGCGTCCACGCGAACAGCAAGCCACCTGCCACGACAAAACGTACACCCGCCATCAAAAATGGGGGCAGAGTTTCAATGGCATATCGAATGACGAGATAGGTTGATCCCCAGATCAAATAAACCGATAAAAATGCTACCACTACAAGTGCTACCGCTGGCGTTTGTTTGTTCAAAATAGATCTTCTCCCAATGGTAAATTACAGGATTCCTTTACAGTTTTGAGTACGACGGTTGTCCGAGTTGACTTAATATTTGGCAGAGCGCCAATCTTCGTTTTGATGAGATACCCTAAAGCTTCAGTATCCGCGGCACGAACTTTAAGCAAATAGCAATCCTCACCTGTTACATGATGCACTTCCTGTACGTTGGGAATTTCACTTAAAAATTCACCGGCTTCCCATGACCCAACCGGCTCATCGACTTTAACAAAAATGAATGCCGTAAGTTCCACGCCAAAAGCTTTCGGATCTAGCCAAGCCCGGTAAGCATTGATATACCCATTGGTCTCTAATTTACGAATACGCTCTAGCGTGGCGGATGGTGTAAGACCAACTTGGCGGGCTATTTCCGCATTAGAAATACGAGCATCATTTTGCAAGATATCAAGAATTTGCAGGTTTATATCGTCTAACATTAAGTGAAAATCCCCTTCTTGTTGTTGTTTGTTCGAATATTTTATGAAATTACCAAATAAGAGTCAATCAATTTGTTAAAATTGCCGAACGAAATACACTTTAAGCGTCGAAAAATATTTTAAATCTTTTCCCGTGTGAACCAATATGCTATAATCTTCGTTGTAGGTTTGAAGTACATAGAGAATGGCGACGTGGCCAAGTGGTAAGGCACGGCTCTGCAAAAGCCTGATCACCGGTTCGATTCCGGTCGTCGCCTCAATCAAAAGCTCGCCTGAAAAGCGAGTTTTTTTTGTTCAGAGCAAAGCTATAAAAGTTACAGGCTATTTGTTGAACGTGTAACAAATGTGCCTATTTTGTGTTATTGCGTCTGATTGGGGGCATTTATCTGATTTATTGGTTAAATTTGAAAGGTTAATATATTCAGTATGGCTACTGAAAAACTGCGCGTGATTCCTATTGGGGGTCTCGGCGAAATAGGCAAAAACATGATGGTCTTCGAATATGGTAACGAAGCCGTTATCGTTGATGCAGGCATGATGTTTCCAGAAAATGACATGCTCGGCATTGATTACATTATCCCCGATTACACCTACCTGGTAGAAAACAAGAACCGACTTAACATCCACGCTATCTTAATTACCCACGGACATGAAGATCATACGGGTGCCATTGCCCATGTGGCGGGTGAATTTGGCGCTCCAATTTATGCTACACGTCTTACGGCGGGTCTTATTCGCTTAAAATTGAAGAATGCCGGACATCGTGAACATCCGCTCCATATTTTTGAAGCAGGCGATGTCTTAAAATTTGGTTCTTTTGAAGTTGAAAGTTTCCATGTTTGTCACAGTATTCCCGATTGTGTGGGTTTTGGACTTCGGACACCGGTCGGCTTAGTTATTCACACGGGGGATTACAAATTTGACCAAACTCCCGTTGATGGTTGGCCTACTGATTTTGCGAAAATTGCAACACTCTCGAATGAGGGTGTACTTGCTCTATTTTCAGACAGCACCAACGCTGATAAACCGGGTTGGACAGCTTCTGAAGCAATGATTGACCGTGCTTTTGATCAAGTTTTTCAGGACGCACCGGGGCGTATTCTTATTGCGACCTTTGCTTCCTTGATTTCACGGATTCAGCAGGTTGCGAATGCCGCAGAATTTTATGGTCGTAAAATGGCCGTTACGGGCTACTCAATGCTTGAAAATATCAAGATGGCACGTAAATTAGGCTATCTAGATATTCCAAGTGATCTGATCGTCACCATTGATCAAGCCAAGGCCTTGCCCGCGAACAAAGTTGTTATTATGACGACTGGTTCCCAGGGTGAACCGTCAGCCGTTTTAAGTCGTTTGGCGAATGGCTCACACCGTTTCCTTGAAATCGAAGAAGACGATACGATTATCATGTCAGCCCACCCGATTCCGGGTAATGAAGAAACTGTCTTCCGGACCATGAATAAACTCATGCAACGTGGAGCCCATGTTGTCTATGACGGCAAGGTTAAAGTCCATGTTTCGGGGCACGCCAGTCAAGAAGAACAAAAACTCATGATGAACTTGGTTCGTCCCAAGTATTTTGTGCCCGTACATGGCGAATTACGACATCTTCAGGCCCATGCTGAGCTTGCCTATGAACTAGGTATTCCAGATGAAAATATTGCGGTTGTCGAAAATGGGACCATGATTGAATTTACCCAAGACACCATGACGATTGGCGAACGGGTTCCCGGTGGCTATGTCTTCGTTGATGGTGCAGGCGTCGGTGATGTTGGACCAGCCGTGTTACGCGATCGTGAAGCCCTCGCCCGTGATGGTTTTGTAGTGATTATTGTTAACCTTGATAAGGAAGGTAATCTCGATCACGAAATCGAAATTATCTCACGTGGATTTGTCTATCTGCGACGAGCCAGCAATCTGTTCGATACCGCCAAAGATATCGTGCGGGATACTCTCACCAAGAAGAAGACCGGCAATCGTCAACAAGCCATTCAAGAAGCGGTGAGTAAGTTCTTCCAAAACGAAACAGGCCGTCGTCCTATGATTTTCACCCACGTTCATTCCTGTCAGGACTAAACTATGCGGTACACATTAGTCGGTCACGTTACTAAAGACATTGCACCAACTGCCCCGGAGGGTTTCCTCTGGGGTGGTACGGTAACTTATAGTGGGCGAGTTGTTGCCCAATTAGGTGCCGAAGTTTCCATCTTAACGACTGGTGAAGAAAGCGCTAATTTACGCGCCTTAGATCCTCGTCTGAATTGGCATATCTCTGAATCACCCGTAACCACTACCTTTGAAAATATCTATGATGCCGTTGGCAATCGCCAGCAAACGTGTCCGCTTCGGGCGAAAAATATCAACTTGAATGATTTTCCTGACTTAGAACCCGCACCGGATATCATTCATCTGTCGCCGCTCACAAATGAAATTTCTCTCGAAACCATTCAAGCCTTTGCCGAAAAATATCCTGATAGTTGGCTTGTTGCCACGCCACAGGGCTGGATGCGTGCCTTCGATGAGCAAAATCATGTCCAACATATTAATTGGCCAGACGCCGAAGCAATGTTACCCTATTTTAAAGCTGTGGTTTTTAGCCAAGAAGACATCAATAATCAAGAAGATTTGGCCCGTAGTTATTCACAAAAAACTGGCATTCCAGTGATTTATACGAGTGGTATTGATGGCGCAATTATCTTCCACGGCGAAGAGAAAATTGTTGTTAACGCAATGCCCTCTCAGGTGGTAGACCCCACCGGAGCAGGTGATATTATTGCCGCGGCCTTCTTCATTCGCTATTTTGAAACAGGTGATTTGCTGGATGCCGTTTTTTATGGCACCGCCGCCGCCTCAATTGGTATTGAGCATGTTGGCGCAACTGGCTTGCCCACCCGCAGTGCCATTGAGGAACGATTAAGTCAGTGGGACTCAAGTCAACGGATTAGAAGCTAACTCACTAACCATGCATAGGTCTGAATGAAGTGTGCTAAATTTAATGATTTGGTAATGATTTCCTATGCAATGTTAATTTAGAACACAATAAATATCCCTTACAATAAAGACCTAGATAACGGTTAAGTTAGTGTAAAGGAAATTTGCATGGCAACTGAAGTAACCACCCTCGGCGGTGGCTGTTTTTGGTGTTTGGAAGCAGTTTACGACCAATTCAAAGGTGTGTTCGAAGTCGTCTCTGGGTATGCGGGTGGTCATATCAAAAACCCAACCTACAAACAAGTCTGCGCAGGCACAACAGGCCATGCCGAAGTAACTCAAATTACCTTCGACCCGGACGTCGTTAGCTTCCGTGAGATTCTCCAAGTCTTTTTCACCATTCATGATCCCACGACATTAAATCGACAGGGTGCCGACGTCGGTACTCAATATCGGTCAGCGATCTTCTATCATTCACCCGAACAAAAAGCGATTGCTGAAGAAGTCATGGCCGAAATTACATCTGCGCTGATTTGGCCCAACCCGATTGTGACCGAAGTAACAGAACTCGATATCTTTTATCCAGCTGAGGACTATCATCAAAAATACTATCTCAATAATCCCAATCAGGGCTATTGTACGGTGGTAATTGCGCCTAAGGTGGCTAAATTCCGTAAGAAATTCATGACACAGCTCAAAGCTTAGTGTGATATCAAAATAAAATGGGCGGAAATTTTCCGCCCATTTTGCATTATATTCAAGATATGAAATTTAGTCCTCGTCGTTTAAGGGATCCTCATAGTTTTCTTCGGGCATCCCCATGACGTTATAGCCCTTATCAACATAGATCACGCCACCCGTAATACCGCTGGCATAATCACTGCTTAAGAAGGTGGCTGTTGCGGCCACTTCTTCCGCGGTAATTTGTTCTTGAATGGGTGAAACAAAGGCAACATAGTTTACCAAACGTTCAATTTTGCCAATGGCACGCGCGGCCCGTGATGAATAGGGTCCGGCGGAAACACAATTTACCCGCACACCAAAGCGACGGCCTGCTTCATAAGCCAAAACACGGGTATCGCTTTCGAGCGCCGCTTTAGCCGCAGGCATTCCCCCACCATAAATGGGCACAACCTTTTGGGATGCGATATAGGACAGTGATAAGAACGACCCACCTTCACGCATGATAGGTCCAAACTGCTGTACGAGAGAAACCATTGAATATGAACTAGCGCTCATGGCCGCCAAATAGCCGGCACGGCTGGTTTCAAGCAACCGATTTTGGACTTCGGGGGCATTGGCTAAGGCATGAATCACAATATCTAATGGTTTTTCACCAAAATCTTCAACAATTCGTTCTGCTAAACCACTAATTGTAAAATCACCAATGTCTGTATAGCGACGATTGGTGCGCACATCTTCCGGTACATCTTCAAATTTATCATATACGGCATCTAGTGGATAAATTTTGGCGAATTCAAGCAAACTACCATCTAGCATCGTCCGTGATTCGTCAAATTTGCCGCGTTCCATTGCTTTTGTAAAAATATTGAGAGCAGGCGGCCAGGTTCCGGCAATAACTTCCGCGCCAGCTTCTGCCAATGCTTTAGCTATCCAAAATCCAAACCCACCATCATCAGCGACCCCGGCAACCAGGGCACGTTTCCCTGATAGGTCAATATTAAACATAGGCAATACTCCCTTAATCTAACTGACTATTGAGACAATCTATTGTGGCGCATCCCATCTAATCTGACAAAAAGCTGACAACAGACTGACAACAGCCTTATCAACTTATCAACGCCCCATTGTGCAGATTTTTCTAAGAATCGCCACCCGCAAATTAATCAAATGCCCATTTGAAAACCGGTCATTGATTTACCAATCTGAATCTAAAACATGACCTTCGCTTGATACAATTCTCGAATCAGGATAGGATTCAAATCAATATTGGCAATTTGTGATAGATGCGCGCATGGATATTGGTGACATTCTAGGTCCTTGGATACTCCTTATAATGCTGGTTGTACCCCTACTTTATGTAGAGAAATTTATTCACCAGCATATTTATGGTATTGGGTATCTCATAACCAAAGATAAAGAACAGGCTACCACATTTTACTATTTAATTTTTTTCCCGGGCGTATTCTTACATGAATTCATCCAATATTTTGTGGCGGGTATTTTAAATGTTCCTATCAAAAAATTAGAGCCACGTCCGCAGAAACAAGATAATGGTACCCTTCGTTTCGATTTTGTGACTATTCAAAAAACAGATAGATGGCGCGCGGCCATCATTGGTGGTACACCATTTCTTATTGCCTGTGGCATTATGTGGACAATCAGCACCTCAATCTTAGATTTGCATCTCATCCCCGAAGCATTTGCCACCGGTGAAATTATTGAAGTTGCTAATACATTCAATAATTTGCGCAACACACCCGATTTTTGGCTGTGGATGTATCTACTCTTTACCATTAGCAATGGCATGATCCCAACCAAAGAAGATCGCGAAGGTTGGTCATTTATTGTATTGGCTATTGGGGCCGTGAGTGCATTCTTCCTGTTTTTAGGTCTTGATAATGTGATTGTCGAAACCTATCAAGGTCCGGTGATGCATGGCTTGGCGATGGTCAATACTGCGCTCGCTATCTTGCTCTTTATTGATATTGGAGCCGTCTTGATGTTAGGAGTCGTGGAAGATACGCTAGAACGTATTCGCGGCGAAAAGATGGATTACTCCGGCTCCAAACCTAAAGATATTAAACGGCAACCCGGTAGTGATTTACCTATTCCAGCCGGTGAAGCTATGCCATCCGTTTATAATTTAGCTCTGCCTGTCCCGAATTTGCCGCCGATGGGCAGAATTATTCGGCCATCAACGGTTACTAATAAACCTGCCAGTCGAGAAGAAACCAAATCTGTCGGTGCACCGACACCGCCCGCACGCCAACCCGCGACAAAACCAGACGAAAAGAGCACTGCACCGACTCGTCAACCTGCACCGGCTTTGGCTTCACGTGAACCAACCTTAGAACGCGTGCCAGACCCAGATGCGGCTTTACGTGCGCAAATGGACCCACGTATGCCACGTACATCAGGTGATAGTCCATTCAAACGCTCAAACTTGCCGCAAGAAGAAGCGAAACCTGACACTCCCGCGTCATCTGGACCGCCTAAGCGTGATGTTTCGCAATCCGCACCGCCACCTCGTCGCGGTGCGCCAACGCGACCCGAAACGAAAGCAGAACCAACTCGCGAACCTGCTGTTCCGAGTTCCGGTGGTGGTCGACGTTTTACCCCAGCTACAGATTCAGCTTCTGCTAAAGATGCGGCTGAAGTCACGCAAAGCATGAGCACAACTCAGCGGATTCCGACTGACTCAAAAGATGATGCCAAGACAAGCCAATCATCAGGCCGCTTTGATCGTAAGCCAACTGAAGACAAAGCCGAAGCAGGCCCTGAGGCCAAACCCGCCAGTCGTTTCGGTCAACGTCCACCTGACGATAAAAAATCAGAGGAGAGCGGTACACCCAGTTCACGTTTCCAACGCAAACCTGCCGACGCAAAGACCGATACAGGAGTTGAGAGTAAACCGAGTAGCCGCTTTGATCGTAAACCAACCGAGGACAAAGCTGAGACGGGCACAGAGGCTAAACCGTCGAGTCGTTTCGGCCAACGTCCGGCTGAAGATAAAAAATCAGATGAAGGTGAAACCAAATCAGCAACGCCTACAGGTCGCTTTAATCGAGCCGCATCGAGTGCCAATGAACCAACTCAGTCCATGCAAACAACGGGACGTTTTCAGCCAACTCCACCGCCTGTTGAAGATACAGCCGAGGATACAGAAGAAGAAAGTGCTGAAGATCTAAAACCTGCCAAGCCCAGTGGACGTTTCACCCGTCCGAGACGTGAACGTGATCGCCCAACGACACCACCCAGCAATCGGTTTGGACGGCGCAGTCAAGCCGTTGAAGAAGAATTATCGACAGATAATGATGACAGTGAAGCCGATGATGATGTCGAATATGTAGATTTCGACGATATTTAGAATTTAGCGGGCTTGCCATTTTCCTTGTGACCATAATTCGGCATGGGTGCTTGGGCAATTGCTTCAAGCCGTGATAAACCTTGCGCTTCTAAGGCAATGATGGCTTGGGTAAATGCCGTAATATGTACGATACCTGTCTGAATCTGATGGATAAACGCTTCGGCAAAACGATAACCCGGATTTTCGGCAGGGTCCAAGATGCCGTTTGTTTCAGCGATTTCCACCGTTTTGGCAATATCATAGACAACGCGCCGATGTTGCACGATAAAGCGTCCTTCCACTTTCGATAAAATCACATAGGATGCCATTGGATTACCATCTAACGGCATGCCCACCGAACCGGGATTGATAAACATTTTGCCACGCCACGGGGCGGTTAGGGGTTTATGAGTATGACCTGTCACGCGGTAGCGTTCGGGCAGAAAATCCCAATGTTCAATAATTTCTTCATCAGTCGTATCAATATAAAATCCACGCCATAAATCACGCGGCGCGGCATGCATAATCGCCACATCCTCGATGTCAATGACGCGTGGCAAATTCCGGATAAAATCCAGATCAGTCTTATTGAGTTGGTCGGCTGTCCAATGCGAGGTTCCCCATGCAGGTGGATATTCTGGCATCGGGGGTTTATCAACCGCATCTAGAATATATTGCTCATGATTACCAATCACCATCCGTAAATTACGTTGATAGATAATATCCAGAACCTCACGGGGTGACGGTCCAGCATTTATCGCATCTCCCCCAACGATGATTTCATCAACCATCTGGGTATCAATATCAGCTAGCACAGCTTCTAAGGCGATTAAATTACTATGAATATCTGAAATCACGGCAATACGCATAAGACATCTCTCACTTCAAAACAAAAAGAGCGGTTCAAAAATGTCCGCCCTTTTAGGTATTTCAATTTTGTAGATGGTGCTACAGGACAGAAATCCAATTTTAGCACAACCCCAGCGTAGAATTTAGAGGCTAATTGGCTCCGACCACCTGACACTTAGCATCGTTAATTTAGAGATTCGCAACGTGTATAGCTTGTGTGTGACTAAATCATGCCACCATTGGCATAGATAATTTGTCCATTGATCCAACAATTCGGACTTGCTAGAAACGAGACAACTTCGGCAATATCTTCGGGCATACCCAATCGATTCATCGGATTCAGATGCGCGAGATGATTAATCGTTGCGTCGTCCTTGCCATCTAGAAATAGCGGTGTTGCAACAGGCCCCGGAGCGATGGCATTAACAGTGATATTCTGACCTTTGAGTTCTTTAGCGAGAATTAAGCTAATGGCATCAACCGCCCCTTTACTCGCGGCATACGGTCCATAGGTAGGCAACGCAAGTTTTTTCACTGTGCTAGAAAAATTGATAATGGTGCCACCCGAACGCACGGTGCGGGCGGCCTCCCTATTGACCACAAATGTTCCACGAATATTGGTGCGATGCATAAGATCCAGTTTATTGAGATCGAAGTTCACAATGGTATCCAAAATCATAATACCCGCCGTGTGAACGACCACATCGACACCGCCAAAAATTTTGATGGTTTCGCTAAAGACGCGCTGAACATCATTCTCATCTGCGATATCTGCTTGGATAGCAAGTGCAGATGCACCTATTGATTGAAGTTCTGCAACGATTTGATTGGCTTCATCAGCATCGTTATAGTAGGTGATTACAATATCCATCCCATCGGTTGCAAGACGTTTAGCAACTTGTGTGCCTATACCACCACTCCCCCCTGTAATAATCGCTACACGGCTGTGTGAGGTTGTCATTTTGATTATTCCTTTGACTCGTGTTTTGTTTGTCTGATTCTGTTCACAGCAAATTCGTGGTACCTACGATGTCGTCAATATTAGGGGAGTTCGGAGTGTATATTGTAGAATAATAATTGACATTTCTTGCCTAATTCTGCAAATTCACTTAGATAGAGGCTTCATGTCTAAAATACCGACTGATGAATTCGAGCATCTAACCCAACTTGCACATTTAATTGAGCGCCATACACCCCATGAAGGCATAAATAAAACGGCTATTCCTGCACTGTATTTATTTCGTTTAACCAAGCCGCTTGAGCCAATTTATACATTTTATGAACCATCGGTTTGTTTTGTGGTGCAAGGTCGTAAGTCAGTTGCCTTGGAGGAAATGTCGTTGATCTATGATGCGCAACAGTATTTATTAGTATCGGTTGCGTTACCGATTGTCTCAACAGTACTTGAAGCATCTGATACAACACCACATCTTGCCATGCATATTGAGATTGATCCTGAACTGATCTCCACACTCGCCTTGGACATGGATTTTGCACATAAGCAAAATCAAAATCTGCAGGGTTTGTCGCAGGGAATGATGACTCCCATGCTTCATGATGCGATATTTCGTTTAGTCAGTCTATTGGATAAACCCCAGCATATTCCGACATTATCACCACTTATTTTGCGTGAGGTATTTTATCTGCTTCTATCGGGGGAAGAAGGTAGTCGTTTCCAGAATATTATTGTGGAAAGTGGCAAGACAGCGCGTGTGGCTAGAGTGATTCAGCGCCTCCGCGAAGATTATGATCAACAGATACTTATGGATGAATTAGCCTCTGAAATTGGGGTAAGTGTCTCAACCCTGCATCATTCATTTAAAGATGTAACTGGGATAAGTCCACTTCAGTTTCAAAAGCATATACGTTTACAAGAAGCGCGTCGTTTGATGGTTACGGAAAATCTCACCGCCGAAGAAGCATGTTTTCAGGTAGGTTATAACAGCGCTTCCCAATTTAGCCGCGAATATCGACGGATGTTCGGGTTCCCACCCGCTAGCGATATACGCCGCTTACAAAACGGCTAGATCAGGTAATTTATATGACTAAAGCAAAAGAGCGGCTAAATGCCGACTCTTTCTGCTTTTAATCTGCGGAAACAAAAGGCTATTTTACGCCAACTAATTGACGTTCCTCTAAATCAACTTGGAAACCCGGCACATAGCCTTCAACTAACATCAATTCAGCATTGATAATGGAACAACCAGCCGCCCCGCGAATAGTATTGTGACTCAGTGCCACAAATTGCCAACCATCAATCGCTGGACATTCACGTAAACGTCCAACAACGGCAGACATACCTTTGCCGGCATAACGATCACGGCGGGGTTGGGGACGATCTTCACCTTGCGCAATCATAATCGGTTGAGCAGGTGCCGAGGGTAAGGCTTGCACAGTGGCATTACCACGATATTCCGCCCATGCTTGTTCTAATTCTTCGGCAGTCACATCTTCTTCAAACTGGATGGCTACATTCACGAGATGTGCATCTAACACCGGCACACGATTACAAGCCGCACTCACTGTCATAATGAAGGGTTGAATTACCTCGCCATCAAAGCTCCCAATCATTTTGGCAGGTTCTTTGGTGAGCTTATCTTCTTCCCCTTTGATATAAGGCACAACATTGTCGAGAATATCAAGCGAGGGGACGCCCGGATAACCTGCCCCACTAATGGCTTGCATGCTGACAACTTGCACGCGTTTGGGTTTAAATTTCTTTAAGGGTGCCAAAGCCATTGAAACCGGGGTACTCGTGCAATTTGAATTGGTAACAATTGCTCCTGACCAACCGCGTTTTTCACGTTGAATATCGACAATTTGTAAATGTTCAGCATTGATTTCAGGCAATAAAATGGGGACATCTTCAGCCATGCGAAAAGCACTCGCATTAGAACAGACCACGTGCCCGGCCTGGGCTAAACGCGGTTCCAATTCACGGGCCGTATCACTCGGTAATGCGGAAAAAACGATGGGGGAATCAAGCTCATCTTCAGTGCTTTTAACAATCAAATTCGCAACATCTTCGGGTGGATAACCATCTAAAACCCAGTTGGCGGCTTCGGCATAAGTCAGTCCAGCACTCCGTTCGCTGGCCACAACTTCAGCAACAGTAAACCATGGATGACCTTCTAATAAATTAATGAAACGCTGGCCAACTGCGCCCGTTGCCCCCAGAATAGCCACATTTATTTTTTCCATGCAATTATACTCCTCTCATTTAAGATATTTTCGCATTGTAGCAGGGATTAGCGCGGAGTTCATTAAATTTGGCTAAATCGACGAGAAAAGAGTGACCTCATCCGGCTTCGCCGACTTCGCCCGCAGTGGCTGAATACCGTCTAACTGGCTACAATCATGCTCACTTGTAAATAATGATTCTCTGAAAGGCATTTTTTATGAAAGCAATTTATTTGCATGAACACGGCCCCATTGAAAATTTAACCTATGTTGAAGATGCGCCCATCCCCGAACCTAAAGCTGGTGAAGTCCGCGTTAAAGTAGAAGCCAGTGCAATGAATCGGCTTGATCTTTTCGTCCGCGAAGGTTGGCCGGGTTTGAAATTGCCCATGCCTCATATTTTGGGCGCTGACTCAGCCGGAACAATTGATGCACTCGGCGAAAATGTAAAAGGATGGAACATTGGTGACCGGGTTGCCGTTAATCCTAGTAAGGTTGACTGTGATGGATGTGAATGGTGTGAACGAGGCATGGAAAATCTGTGCAAGGAATATCACATCATGGGCGAAACCACGAGTGGTACCTATTGTGAATACATCTGTGTCCCAGCCCGTAACTTACTAAGTTTACCGGATCACGTGAGTTATGCTGAAGCCGCCGCCGCCGGACTAGTCTTTGTGACAGCTTGGCAAAGCCTGATTGGCCGAAGCAATCTTCAGCCCGGTGAAACTGTTTTGATTATTGGAGCAGGCGGGGGTGTGAATACCGCGTCCTTGCAAATTGCGAAGATGATGGGGTGTGATGTCATTGTTGTGGGTAGCACCGATGAAAAACTCGCTCAAGCTGAAGCATTTGGGGCAGATCACCTGATTAATCGCAATGCGCTTGAGGATGGTAATTGGGGTAAAGCAGTCTTTAAATTAACCAATAAACGTGGCGTTGATTTGGTTGTCGATAATGTTGGTGCACCAACAATGATGGCAAGTATCCGTGCGGCGCGCCCCGGTGGACGGGTCGTCACCGTCGGGAATACTGCTGGACCTACGTTTGAATTCGACAATCGTTATCTTTTCTTCCGCAATGTTTCCCTGATTGGATCAACGATGGGAACCAATGCCGATTTCAAAGACGTGATGCGCTTAGTTTTTGCCGGTAAATTGCAAGCTGTGGTTGGTGCAACATTCCCGCTTAAAGAAGCTCAAGCGGCTCATCGAATGTTGGAGCAAGGGGACGTGTTTGGCAAGATTGTTCTATTGCCAGGAGAAGCTTAAGCATTGAGTTTCTGCTTAAGTTTAGACGCTAAGTTGCACAGATTTTTAAACTCACCTAGACTGTAAGCAGGTAGCTCCATTCATGTTAATCCAAAATTAAGCACATCATAATTTATCAAGGAGTGAAGTCGTGCGTAAATTAATTGTATTTGGTTTTATGCTAAGTCTATTACTACCTTTGGGAGTGAGTGTTCCGGCAGTCTCAGCCCAAGGCGAGAATTTTTGTAATTCTCTGGATTCAATGGACTATGGTGATACGGTAACCGGCTCTATTACAGACGCTGAATATTTTGCTGGCTACTGTTTCGAAGCAAGCACTGGCGATCAGGTTACTATTGACCTCGTTGCGACAACAGGTGATTTGGATACTTATCTGATTATCAGTGATGTATTTGGTGAAGAAGTTTTTGCGGAAAATGATGACGCTGAAAGTGGCAACACCAATTCACAGATCATCCTCGATGTGAGTTCAGGTGGTACATTTTTGGTTTTTGTCTCCCGTTACGATGGTGAAGAGGGAACCACCACTGGCAATTTTGCCCTATCATTGACAAGCACTGGTTCAGGGGGCGGCAATACCGGTGGCGATAAAAACAACAGCGGGAGTGACAGTGATATAGCTGACCCCAGCGAAGTGATCACAATTAGTTGTGACACTGGTGAAACTTTATATGGTGGCGTTCAATTTGGTTTCATCAATATCGTACCCGGCTATCAATATACTGTTACCGTTTTTGGTATTGGTGATTTTGATCCGGTTGTTGCGGTAGAAACATCACCCGGCATTGGTGAATGTAATGATGATGAATCACTGGCCGCCGGTAGCTTTGTAACCTTACCCGGTGAAGGCAGTGTTCGCGCTAATCGTCAAACCGCCCAAGTTCGCTTTAGCCTCGCCCGTGCAGGTAGTCCAGTGATTACCGTCGGTAGCTTCGATGGCCAAGGCGGTGACTTTGTCATGGTGATTGAAGGTCTGGCTATTGCTTATCCTGAAGAAGCTGATGGCTTTGTGTTGCGCGTACCAACGGCAGTTGCTGACGAAACATTGGGCGTTTATATGATTAGTCGTTACAACGATTTAGATGCCTATTTGCAATTGGCCGCCGGTGAAGGTCTCAATGATGCTTATGGCCCAGATGGCACCTTTGATCCTGAATTCATTGACTACAACAATGCTTTCATTGCCATTGAATGTGATGATGCAGGCACGGGCTCATGTAGTGATATGGATGCCATGTCTGGGGGCGGTATTGATATCAGCAACGGTTCCGACTACATCACGTGGGAATATGATGCTGGGATTCAAGCGGTCCCCGAAACAACTGATCCATTACTTTATGTTTTCAGTTCTAGTGGCTCGGGTAGTTCAGGTACGTATGCTATCCTAATTATGGGTACAATGCCGAGTGTAGATTTGCGTTAATCGTTAACAGATTTATGGCTAATTTAAACAACCGTATGAGACCATCATGCGGTTGTTTTTTCTTTTATTGTAGAATTTTATGAACCAAAATGGTTTTTCTCGAGTGAATCTAAATGTAGATTACGTTATGGAATATGTTAGGGAGTTAATCCGTGTCAACAAATTTAGAAAAGAATCCCGCTTATCAAATGTTTGATGAAGTTCGCAAGAATCTTATAAAAAATCTTCATCAAGGGCATTTTCATTATGAAGGGGCCGTCAACATTCTTCAAAATTATATTCCGATTGCTCAAAACATGGAGAGCAATACTTTTGTGGGTAATATTTATAATACTTTAGCTGTCATTGAATTAGAACTTAGTCATTACGCCCAAGCAGAAGCCTACTATCAAGATGCGATTGCCGCCTATGAAGACACTCAAGATGCCACCCGCATGTCAATCGCTTTATGTGGTTTAGGGGAACTATATCGCGAATCAAGTCGTATGCCAGAAGCTGTCGAATGTTATCATCGTTCCCGCGAATTAGCCGAGGCTACTGATGACGAGCGCCTGATTATTTACAATTATTGCAATGAAGGCCAATTATGGCTGGCTGAAAATGATTTCAATCAAGCAATTGATCTCCTTGAAAAAGGATTAACTATTGTTGATGCGGCTGAATGGGATGCTGAATACCACACCCAATTGATGCCAGAAATTCTCAGCAGTTTAGGCGAAGCTTATGCTAAAACAGGTAATTTTGAAGTTGCGCAAAAACAAACTGAACGCGCACTTGATTTAGCACGTCGGGAAAATCAACTCCATCAAATGGCGCATGCGCATCAAACATTCGCTATTATTGCCATTCAACAAGAAGCATCTGAGTTTGATGTCGCGATGCATTTCGCCGAAGCTAAGCAACTTTGGGAAAAAATGGGCGACACGGCTGATGTCGGGCGTTTATATATGCTTGAAGCTGATTATTGGCACGCTCAACTCAACGCTACTAAACGCCAAGATTGTCTTGAAGCGGCCATTAATTGTTTTGAAGTTGCAGGTCTTGATAAAGAATTGATAGCGGCGCGTGACCAACTCAATGAATTGGTTTAAACTAAGACAATTGAGATTCTTAATTGCTTAGACTGTAATTTAGCGTAGAAAGACACATGGTAATGGAAAAAGATCCCATTGAAAGTCATCCCATTTTCAGAATGTTCGAGGAGATGCGTAAGGGAATACGCCATAATCTTTATCAAGGTAATTTTAACCACGAAGCGGCCATAAAAAGTGTAGAACGCTATATTCAGATTGCCGAAAACCTTGAAAGTAATTTGTTTTTAGGGCAAGTTTATGA
>JBNLCD010000050.1:0-16712 GCA_050303635.1 Anaerolineae bacterium | reverse complement strand
GTCTGAGTTTAGCCTCGCTGAACTGGATACCTATTGGGACGAAGCCAAAGCCCACGGATTATAAATCTCTCGGAATCAAAATGCCGAAGCTCAACTATCTTCAAAATTGAGTTTCGGCATTCTCAAAAAGTTTTTCTGCAGCAATACTAATTGATGAGATCACCGCGATAACTATCCGGCGAATTTAATTGTCTTAGCAGGACGATAAATTCACTGGGTTTCACTGGTTTGGCGACCACATAGTTGGCTTCATCTTCGCTATGGGGATGCAAATCATAGGCCGATACAATAATGACAATTGTCTTTTTTAGATGTTCTTCCGCCCGAATATATTTAAGGATTTGATCACCCTGCACCACCGGAAGATTCATATCTAACAGCACCACATCCGGCTGATGATCCGTTAAATATTGCAGAGCTGTATCACCTTGGGATTTAGTGGTCGTTACAAATCCTTCTATATCGAGCATCCTTTTCAAGATTTCTTGAGCGGACACATCGTCTTCAATAACTAAGGCTGAACAAGACATCAATAAACACTCTCTAAAAACCAATACTAATCTCAATAAAATTATATCGCTTGATTATACGCCCGCTATAAATATATTGTAAGAAACGAATTACAAGTTGTAGACATTCGACGCTAAAAACATTAGATTCGTGATAATAACGCTTATCAGGAATCTAAAACAAAATAACAAAAACACGCCACCAAACAGCTTTAAAATGGCTGATTCATGCCGTTTTCTGGTATATGCGCTATTATCCTATCTTTTGACTAAGCTCTATTAGCATCGGTAAGACAAAGATAAACAGAGAACTAATCGAACACGGCGCAAGCGCAAAGAGGAAGAAATAAAAACAGCAAGCCTTAGCGTTTTTTTCTCTCTCTTTTTGTTTGCATTCAAAATCACAGCATTTACAATTACAACCTGACATGATGTAACCCCTAATTAAATTATTATCCTGATACTCTAAGTATATGAACGCTTACCGCAAAAAAATAACCCCATAAATTTAGGGGTTTTAAGTATCAATCAAGTATCATGCCTGGCGAAAACTATTGGCGTAATTGAGTGCCTTTTGCTTTAACGCATATCGTTGGCGGTGACAGGATGTTCTTTAAGATAATTCGCTTTACATGTCTCGGAACAAAACCATTTGCCATAGCGCTGTGTTTGCACTCTATGTAATTCTAGGTGCTCATGATGGGTGAATTTTTCGCAATAACCACAAGCAGACATTGGTTCATAAGGTTTGATAGCATGACAAATATGACATTCAACACCCTCTGTCTCTGGCGCAAAACCTAAGGATGTTAACTGTTTACTGACGGCAATTTTCAATGGCTCATCAGATGTCGCTGTAAAAAGTGTTTTTAAGGTATCAATAAGTTGTTGTTGCTCATTTTCTGAAAGATCATTTCTGAGTTTGGTTTTGACACTGCTAAGTGCATTCACTGTCTGCATTTTTGCTTCAATAGCGACATTATCATTATTGATGATCTCTAGATATCGACCAAAAATTTTCTGTCCAATTTGGGTTTGGCTTCGGATAACCTCACGATCATCTTGGGCACTCGTCAAATGGATAAAACGTACTTTGGCCAGTGCTTGCAGTCCTTTTAACACCTTGTCCGGATCGCTTGCATAGGCCTCAATGGATTGCCATGTTGCATCGTAAAATACTGGGATTAAATCAGGTTGCTTGGGTAGCACGTTACCGTAAGATGATTCTGCAATCATTGTCATAATCGCGTCATAACAATCGGCATCATCTAGCGCCTTAATGACCAGTAATACCGTATCCGGGCTTTCACTTTTTTCAATTTTTTGCAGAATGGTCTGTTTTTGCATAGCACTTGTCGCTAAGTCCCATTCTTCTTCAATCAGTTTGGCAATTGTGTGGCTATAAGATGGCGTATCACGAATCAGCATGCGTGCTTTTGACCCCATAGGATGACCCGGTGTGCTCGCAATTTCATAGAGAACAGGGGCAAGCCAATTCACGTCAATTTTTTTTAGATTTGTTAGGAAATCAGATGTAAATACGGTGTCAGGTTGAATAAGCGCATCAATGATATACTGACGATAGGCATCAGACATCATGCTCATGGCAAGACCAATTGCAGTTTTGATCTGAGGAACGCGCATATCGGCAAGCATCACATTCCCAATCGCTGTGACTTGAGACGCGGGGGGATTAGCTATAATTTCTTCAAGTTTTTGCCGAAGCAATTCAAATGTATCATCATGCGCTGTTTCAAAATATGAACGAACCGCATCGAGCTGACTGACTGGATTGCGCGAGTCTTTGACATAATCCAACACCACACTGAAATTTTCTTCAAATGTACTCATTTGTGCCCCACTTTATCTACATAATTTCTCCCAATCTCTTTTATAGCATACCTGGTCATTTCACGCGATTTTGTGATGATGAATGATGGACTCATGATTTTTCAGCTTCTATAACATTATCCTTCGTAAGAAGGCATGCACATCAACGCCAATATCCAAATATTTGTAATGCTTCTGATATTCTACTAATCTAGTGGTGGAAAATTGTCCAGTTGTTAAAATCAGGCCCACATTGAAGGATTATCTACAAATGGTGATTACCGCAGAATCATATTTGATGACAATGGAAGGCCAACTTTACAATGATTATTGAAACAATAACATTTCTATCGCCTGTATTACAGAGAAAAGTTAGTACACAATCACCATCTCTCGAAGATATCGTGCAAGCGATCAAAATGCTAAAGATAGAAACTAGAGACAGCCTAACTTGTTATATAAGTAATCGCATCTACATTCTATTACAGGCTGCTGAACAAAAACGTGTATACATACAGTGGGTTAATCGTGATTTATTAACAGCTTTTCTTCTCGATAAAGAGTTACTAGGATCTCCAAAAGAAATTCAAATCAGTGATAATCAGATTAGTCCTGTATCAATTGAGTTTACGCTAGCTCAGAGTGAGGCGGTTTATGTGATTGACTATTTTTATAAAAATGGCAAATTTCCAAAAGATACACTTTGGACAGATGATATGAGTGAATGGCTAGATAATTAAAATGTATCACCAAAACGGGGCGATATTCCACCACGAGATTAATTGAATTTGAGAACGATAAGATTTAGGATATTTTCCATAGATTTCCCCGCACGATGTCAACCACCCGATGACTAATCTGATAAAATCACCAGAGCGCAGACGATACGCATTGAACCCCTAAACCTTAGGTGGGTCGATTTGCGGTACAATGTGTTAAAATATGGCTAACTGTGCAACGTTTTGCCCCGCTCAAACGTAATTTATACGATAATTCTCGCGCTTAAGGTGCTGATGTGGGCTGTTGAAGGAGCTTTATGAATGGCATCATTATTGGATAAGATTAACACCTTGATTTCGGCTAATTTGCATTCAATGGTCGATCAAGCTTTGCAAAACAATTCATTGAAAGTGGTTGATGAACATATTCGTCAAGCGGAAAACAATCTAGAAGATCTAGAAGATAGTGCCGCTTCAATTGGGGGAACGGCGAAAACCCTACGCCGCAAATATGACGAATTTCAAGCCGCCATTGAAAAATTGGACCGTGATATTGATACGTTGCTGACCAAAGAAAAGAACGATTTGGCAGTCGCGGCCCAAGCAGATCTCAATAACAAACAAAAACTTGCTCAAGAATATTATGATCAATGGCAACAACATGAAGTTGAATATCGGCAATTGCTGGATGCGCGCCTCAAATTAGAAGCGCGTTTGGTCATGATTCGCCAACAACGTGAACAACTCAAAGCGTTGATGGAATTGACTGAAGCTAAGAAACTCACGTCCAAGACCATCCGCAGTATTGATGATTTAGCGGGCATGGGCGATGAAGATATTCGCCGGATTAGCGAAGGTATTCGTGAACGCCTCGATCAAGCTGACGCCGAATCCGAAATGGTGACCGAACGTCTCCAAAATCAAATTGACGATGCCATTGGCCAAAGTGAAATTGATATTCAACTCGAAGAACGCCGGAAACGCCTTGGTTTAGGTGGCGACGAAGCGTAGGGGATTATTCCAGCGGATAGACTATCTGATCACCTTATAAATGCAGTTTTAGAATCAAATACGGGATTATGGGTTTGTTACCCCCTCCGGCCTACGGCCACCTTCCCCGAACACAGGGGAGGCGGGAGTGCGCTGGTTTTCTTCGCCCCCATGGTTGGGGGAGATGTCGCTTTAGCGACAGAGGGGGTCCCGCTTATGATAAGGTGCCAACAGATGGCGTCCGTTTTCAGTTCAATCTAGCAATCTATAAAGGCACATAGCCATGCCACGCAGTGATTTACAACGACGCGCCCGGACCGCGATATTTCGTTCGGCAATTTTAAGCCCACAGTCTCTATCACTTGGGTTAATTTCAACGCTCGGTGCCGGATTAGGAATCGGTTTTCTGGGTATCAATCCAATCGGCTGGCTCGTTTTCGGTGCCGTGGCGGAAATTGCCTATTTAGGCACAACGCTGACGGATACTCAAGCGAATACACGTGCGGTGGCGCAGATGTTTCAGCGGGAATATAATCCGGCGGAAATCAAAAATCGCCACGCTCGCCAACGCATGGAACAATCGCTTGAATATTATCGCAATATGCAAGAGTTAGCCGCCACGACCAATGGCGCGCGCCGCGTGCAAATTGACTCAACCATCAGCGAAGTAGATGATTGGGTGGAACAAATTTTCCGTATCGCCAAGCGCATTGATAATTTTCAAGAGAATACACTGATTGCGCGTGATCGTTTGCGGGTGCCCGATGAAATCAAGATGTTGCAACAACGCCTCGCCCGTGAAGCAGATGGCGGCATTCAAGTTGAACTAAACGACGCGATTCGTATCAAGCAAACTCAACTCCAAAATTTGGAAGCGCTCGATACCAATATTCGCCGTGCCGATATTCAACTCGATAATACCCTGTCAGCGCTAGCAACCGTCTACACCCAATTGCAATTGCTCGATAGTAAATCCATTCAGGGTGGCCGTGCCCATCGCATCAAGGAAGAGATTAATAACGAAGTGCTTTCTCTCCGCGATATGGTCGAAGCCATCGACGATGTGCAGACCAGCAGTAGCTACATGGTTTCAGCCCAAGCGTAATCGCAGGCTCCTGATGGCACTTGCTCGCTTTAGAGAATACGACATAGCCCGCGCGACGATTTTCGATGCCCGCGGGCTTCATCGTTTTGAAAAAGAGATCTTCCCCAAAGATGCCTATCAATCTATTGAACTGGCCATCCACTTTCTACTACCCCGTAGCAAAAACTATAAAGTTGTCACACCCTCCGGTCAGATTGTGGCCTTTGGCGCGACCTTGGATAATATGTTTGTCGGTCGCCCCGCGTGGATTGTGACGCTCGGCACCGCGCTTGCTTTTCAACGCCAGGGCATTGCCCGTTTTTTACTCAATTATTGCGAACAGCGTTTGACCGCCGAAACGGTGCGTTTGACAGTGCGCGCCGGAAACATGCCCGCCATTAAACTCTACCGAGAAATGGGCTATCGCTATATGCGCCGTTTTTATCGGTATTATCATGACGGCGAAGATGGCCTTATTTTTGAGAAGGCACTCCGCTAAATAGATTCATCCACTTTTATACTATTCATGCCACATTCCAAAACAGCATAATGATAAATGTAATAAATAATAGGGCTAATTTCTACTTAATACTATTATTAGATTATGGAAAGCTTGGCATATACATAGTGACGAAATCTCTAAACTTGTGGATTTAGATTAGGTGGAATATGGATATTTTTATTAGTTATAAACGTGAAGATGAGGAAATTGCTCTTAAAATATACGACACATTGATTGAAGCTGGTTATGAAGTCTGGATTGATAAATATAATATTCCGTTTGGCAGTTATTGGCCCGAAGAAATAGATAAGGGTTTACGTGGGACAACAATCACAATTGGTTTACTTAGTGAAAAAGCGGTTGCCTCGCGCAATGTTTTAAATGAATGGAACTGGACTTTAGATGCTGAAAAGCCACTGATCTTACTAAATGTGCAACAATTCCCTCGGGAAAAGATGCCGCATCGCTTTATCAGTATCAACTACTTAGATTTTCGACAACTTACCTTAGCCGCTTTTAATTTGCTAAAAAATACCATTGAATCAATATTATCTTCATCCGGAACTTATAATCTCTTTATAGATGATATTCCTCGCACGTTACACCATACCGTGGCGGAGGCACCGTATCAAACAGACCGATCGAACCAAACCGCTGATGCTAATTTCGCGTCTATTCCTATACCAGAACAACATCCGCAAAATATATTAGAGAAACACGCACCTACCCACAAACCACAAGGCGACATACCAGAGCGCGATAGGATTATTGAGATTGTTGAACGGGATTGGATTGAAGGTCATCTCAAGCAGTCTTTGCAGTATGGTGTGCTCAACATCGGCTTAGAATCTGCTAAAGAATATGTTCTGCGGAACACTGACTATGGTGATTACTCATTTACTGGTAGTGAAAATATCGCAGACTTATTTAGTGATGTGCACGGCCAACTTCTAATTCTGGGAAAGCCCGGATCAGGTAAAACAACGCTAATGCTACAAATTGCCGAAAAACTTTTAAGTCAAGCACGGCAAGATTTATCAGCGAGCATTCCCGTTATTTTCAATTTAACATCCTGGGCAGAGGTATGGAAAAATCCTGAAGAATTCAAAGATATTTCGTTTAAAAGCATGAAGCAGATTGTTGAATGGCTGAAAAATGAAATCAATGCCAATCTGAATCACAAAACAATTGAAGAATGGATTATTGACGAACTCCAGACTACATATGAGCTAGATTTAGCAACAGCCCATAGCTGGCTAAATCTAGGGCTTTTTACCTTCTTCTTTGATGGTTTAGATGAAGTCAACGACGAATATCGCAATGAGTGTGTAAGTTTCTTGAATGAGTTCAAAAATAAGCATCGTGAAGTTGATATACTCGTCTGCTCACGTATAGGGGAATATGAGGAATTAACAGAAAAGCTTCAATTCTCCAATGCATTGATGCTCCAAGATATCCCCGAACAAGATGTACGAAACTATTTGGAACATAATGCTCGCCCAGAAATTCTTATGTTAATTGAGTCTGGCGATGCATTAGGTGCTATTATGCGTACTCCATTTTGGATTTCCTTCGGGAGTTATGTCTATACTCAAATGGCCGCAAATGTTGACCTCGGCATTACCAATTCACTGGATTATCGCAAGAGCCATATTTTTGCAACGTTCACAGAATCGTGTCTTTCCCAATTAACATCTGATACTGACACCCGTGAAGATATCAATCGCTATGTCGGGTGGCTGGCTTATACTAGTAAATTGTTGGGGATTACCTTCATAAAACCAGATCAAATAAATACTCGTTGGTTTCCACCCGCACTCCGAGAAATTCTGACAATGACGAACTGGTTTAGTACCGGGATTGCCTTATCTTCTGTTGCATTAACGCCGATTCTTGGATTGATTGGTGTGGGCATTGTGGGAATGAGTGGGCAAAAGATTACTATTATGCGACCCCGTATTGTGCGCTTTTTCTTACATCTTGTGCATTTGGCTCCATTAGATTTTGTTAAATTTCTTGATGAGCTTGCTGATGTCGGAATTTTGCATAAATCCAATAATGGCTACATTTTTATTCATAATAACTTGCGCGACTATCTAAGCACATTTTTTGATGAAGAGAAGTACCAATCAGCGTCAGGCAAAACGCTAGACAGTCTTATCAAACGTTTTAATGATAGCCCGGATGGTGAAGATCAATTAAATGATTTTTCTACACGATTAACCAAAATACGTTCGCGATGGCGTAAAAAATAAGGATGAACTATGCGCTGAATAGTTGCATGATTGAGATAGTCTATATTCTTATTGAATCTGTATGACAGCGCGTTCAGCAAACTTACACCCTACGTCTAAACCTAAACTTGGCTCAGCATAGAGTTGTAGTGGCACGCTAATATCCCCTAAATATCATTCTCCAACGACGAATTGAGCCTTTTCACTCATCAATCCCTACTTGGCCCATATAATCATTTTCGCTACATGCTCCCGTAGATGCCCATTCAAGTTATATCCGAGAATCCCATCGCGCAAAAAATCATAATTCTCGTTTTGGAGTTGACCCTATCCTCAAAAATTGGAATTTGCAGATTCTTGCAAATAAAGCGTTGATGAGCTGGCAATTGCAATGTGTACAGCCGCTCCAGAATGATGCAGGCGTTGTGCCGCGTTTTCGATCGGTAAACGATCAACTTCAATCATTGAGGCCGTGGTCAAATGCGGTAATTGTTGGGAATAATGTGGGTAAGTCATGGGATTTATCCCGATTAAATAAGGCTTTTGTATATTTTGCCCATAACCTGTACAAGTGAACAGGTTGACTCATAAATTTCAATTCGATACAATATAGTTGCAAATTTGCAAAATTGTGAAAATATGCAACAAGAGAGATTTACTGAGGCAATTTTGGGTATATTTCCGGTTACACCCCAAATAAAAATCGGGTTCAAGCAAGCACTTATTCATGATGTATTGACTGTGGTCGGCTTATTGAAATATGCCGAACACATCGAAGGTTTAAGTGATTGGATCCAAAACACAGCGGGGCGCATTGAAAGTCAAAACCTAAAATTACTAGATAGTGTGGCTTCTCTAGTTCGATTTTCACAGGGTTTACATGGGTATCTAACTAAGCACCTTGCCGTGGGCGATGCCGCGCATGACTTTGCGCTGATGATGGATTTGCTGGAAGATTTAAATGGTGAAGAACTCGCTCAGGTGGCCATTGAGTCCCTATTTGATTGGGGTATTCATCATGATGTTCTACCCGATGATTTGGCCCTGCCCACCAATGAGGCAGAAGCGCTCGAGATCTTAACGATCATTCAAAAATATCGGGAAGAAGTCTGGCAGGCACCACCGGTCAGCATCAATTTGGCTGATTTGGCCGCTTTGTTGTTTGACCCCACAGCTTTACATGAGCAATTTCTATTTGCTTTTGAATATGTCTGGCATCGTTTTTATGGGGCCCGTTGGCAACAAGATTCACAGCAAGAGCAAGTCTCGCTCCGCTATCATTTGCGCCAGAATCATGGCACGGATTTAGAAAGCGTTTTTCATACGGTCACCGGCCGTTATTTACCTGAAAATGTCCGAGATAAGCTACCCAATATCCGCAATATTTGGTTTTTGCCCTGCTGTCATGTTGGGGCACACGTCATTGTGTCAACTTATCAAGACACAATGTGGATTGGTTACAACGCAAATTTGGTAACAGATGAAGGTGTGCCAATCGATCATACACCAGTCGCCGCTTTATATCCTTATCTAAGCGCGTTGGCTGATGAAACCCGCCTTAAAATTGTGACCTATTTGCAAGTGCAAGGCGAACGCAATGTCGGTGAAATTGCCGACGATTTACATTTGACGATTTCAACTGCCTCTCGTCACCTCAAGCTGTTGGCTCGAACGGGGATTTTGGCTCTACGGCGAGATGGCACCATGCGGTATTACACCCTTAACCCACAGGCCTTGATCGATGTTGGTCAAAGTCTGCAACAGCTTGGCGAATCGGTGCTTCATCATCAACAGGAACAGCTAAACATGTAATGGAAGCAGTTCAAAATACAGGCGATCAGAACTTATGTTGTATTGGTAGTAGCGAGTGTGGAGATCTATTGGTAGCCTGTTGATGATAAGCCCTTTTCCTAAATTTTGGAAAACTTCAACCCGAACATTTCGATTCAGCTTGCCCTCAATATCACTTTGTCGGCCTAAATTAGAACGATTCCTTTTTATGTAGATAAAAGGTGAGTGCTTGTAAAATTTAGGTGTATATTGATATTGAGGTCGTTTTGTCTATAGACAGCCAGAAGGAGTAGCGTGTGGAAAATTTCAAACAGTGGCGACGTATGATGGGCTATATGCGTCCCTATCAATCGATGGCAAGCATTGCTTTTGTAGGTGTCATTGCCTCGATTGTGTTGGCGATTGCCATTCCCTCGATTTTGCGTGAAGTCATTGATATTGGGATTGCCCGTAACGATTCGAACTATATGTTACAGGCCGGGATACTGATTATTTTTCTAGGTCTGTTACGTGGGGTTGCTGGGTTTCTCTTCCGCTATTTTGGGGAACGGATGTCCCACAAAATAGCTTATGATATGCGCAACGAAGTTTATGACAAAGTTCAAAACCTCTCCTTTGCCTATCACAACAAAGCCCAAACCGGGAATTTAATCACCCGCGCCATTAGCGATGTGGATGAAGTCCAACGCTATTTTGCCTTTGGCTTGATTGATGGCCTAAACACGCTCGTTCTCATGATTGGTGTGGTGAGTATTATGCTCTATACCAGTCCTATTCTGGCCATTATCACCCTTCTGCCGCTCATTCCGCTGGCGTATTTGTCCCGTGAATTTGCCATGCAAGTGGATCCGCGCTGGCAAGGGATTATGAATCAAACCCAAAAACTCAGCGCGCACCTGCAAGAAAATGTGGTTGGCGCACAGGTTGTTCGGGCTTTTGCGCGCGAAGATTATGAAATTAACAAATTTGCGGTCGAAAATGAAAAACTCTATCATCATTTCATGGGCCTCATCGATAAGTGGTCCCGTTATATTCCGACGAGTGGCTTTTTAGTCGCCATCTCAACCGCCTTGACTCTCTTTTTTGGTGGGTTGATGGAACAAAATGATTTTGGCGGCGTGACTATCGGGGTCGTGGTTGCCTTTAATGCGTATGTACTGCTCCTCGCGCAACCGATGCGTTTCTTGGGTTTCGTCATTTTATTGATGACCCAAGCCCTGACCAGTAGCAAGCGTGTCTTTGAAATCCTCGATGCGAAATTTGATATTGAATCTAAGCCAGACGCGCCTGAACTACCCGCTATTCGAGGGAATGTCCGCTTTGAAAATGTTTGCTTCCAATATGATGATGACACCACGCCTGCTTTGCAGAATATCGATTTTGCCGTGGAGCCGGGACAAGTCGTTGCCCTCCTAGGCCAAACCGGCTCCGGCAAAACTACCCTCGTCAATCTTATTCCGCGCTTCTTCGACGTCACCGAAGGTCAGGTTACAATTGATGGGTATGATGTGCGCAATGTGAACTTGGCCAGTTTACGCCACCAAATCGGGTTCGTTCTCCAAGATTCATTGCTCTTCTCTGCAACGATCAAAGAGAATATCGCTTATGGCCTGCCCGATGTTTCAATGGACGATGTCATCACAGCGGCCAAAGCGGCGAACGCCCATCACTTTATTATGGAATTTCCCGAAGGCTATGACACAGAAATTGGCGAACGTGGGGTGACGCTCTCGGGTGGACAACGTCAACGGGTAGCTATTGCACGGGCAATTTTGATTAATCCGCACATTTTAATTTTGGATGATGCGACCAGCAGTGTTGACACCCAAACAGAATTTGAAATTCAAGAAGCCTTGAGTGTCCTCATGCGAAATCGCACGACCTTTGTGATCGCTCAGCGCCTAAACACAGTTAAAAATGCAGATCAAATTTTCGTGTTGAAAGACGGTCAAATTGCTGAACGCGGTCAACATAAAGAACTGCTCGCCCAAGATGGTCTCTACGCTGAAATCTATAATTTGCAATTGGCCGACCAAGAACGGTTGCGCCAAGAATTGCTCACTCTCGGTGGCTTGGTGGATCCCCCGCCGCACGATGATTTTACGGAATTTATCGAAGATCAAAAACGTAAAACGGGCGAATACGACAATTCAGATATGCGCGAATTCAGCAGTGGTGATTAGTAAATAGCGAATAAATACGTGTAGAGACAACACAAACATTGATGGATAAAAGGAATGGATTTCTATGGGTTTACACGGTGCGGCTAATGAATCAGGTAAAGCATTTGACTGGGAAGTCACCAAGCGCCTGTTTAGCTACCTAGCTCCTCACAAAAGACGAATTTGGTACGCCGTTGCGGCCATGATGTTGACGGTCACAGCCAATATTGTGGGCCCGCTGTTGATTGGCTGGGCCATTGACGAAGGTATTGAAAAAAGCAATCTGTCCCTGATTGGACTTGGCGTGTTAGGTTATGCCGTTATTCAGGTTTTAGGCTTAATCGGCTTCCGCTTCCAAATTATGAATATGGCGATGGCTGGCCAACGGGTTATTCAAACTTTGCGCGACGAATTGTTCACCAAAATTCAAAATTTCTCACTTTCGTTTTTCTCGGATTATGAGACCGGTCGCCTGATTGCACGGGTCATTAGCGATGTAAATGTATTACGCGAAGCTATCAATTTCGCGGTGATTGGGACCGCCCGTGATTTGCTGATTCTCATCGGGATTTTGATCAGCATGGCGTTCATCAATGTTTCGTTGATGTTGGTCGCGCTGGCATCGCTGGCCGTCTTGATTGTGATTGCTAACTTCTGGCGAATTTTTGCGCGCAAAGCGTATGTGCGTGTCCGTGAAACCAACGCCATTGTGAACGCGGAACTCTCCGAAGCATTTTCGGGGGTGCGCGTCACCCAAGCTTATGCGCGCGAACGTTACAACTATAACCGCTTTACCCAGGACTTAAATCTCAATAACCGCGATGCCAACTTCCAAGCGGCAACCGTGGCGGCCCTATTTTTCCCCGGCATCGAATTGGTCGGTGGGGTAACTACCGGTGCCCTGATTTATGTGGGTGGTAATTTGGTACTCAATCAAAGCATCACCGCCGGAATTTTGGTCACCTTTGTGCTTTATATTGACCAATTCTTCTTCCCCATCCGGATGTTGGCCCAACGCTATAATGTGTTCCAAGCAGTGATGGCCGCTGGTGATAAAATTTTCCACCTGCTGGACCGTCCAATCGAAATTCAAGACGTACCCAATGCCGAAGATTTGCCCGAAATTCAAGGGCATGTTCAGTTTGAAAATGTCCACTTCTCCTACGGCACAGGTGAAGAAGTGCTGAAGGGCATCGATTTAGATATCAAACCGGGGTCGCGCATTGCGCTTGTGGGACATACCGGCGCTGGTAAAACCACGATTATCAAGCTCTTGACCCGCTTCTACGATATCGACAGCGGCTCCCTAAAAATTGACGGTCACGAAGTTAATCAAGTCACCCAACAGAGCTTACGGCGTCAAATTGGCGTGGTGCTCCAAGAAACGCATCTCTTCTCCGGCAACGTCATGGAGAATATCCGTTACGGGCGCTTAGGGGCTACTGACGAAGAGGTTATTGCCGCGGCTAAGGCCGTCGATGCCCATGATTTTATTACACGCCTTGAAGATGGCTATGAAACCGAAATCCGCGAAGGTGGCGCGTTGCTCTCCAGCGGGCAACGTCAATTACTGTCCTTTGCACGGGCTTTGCTGGCCGATCCGCGCATTTTGATTTTGGATGAAGCCACAAGCAGTATTGATACGCAAACCGAGAAGATTATCCAAAAAGCGCTCGAACGGTTGCTGAAGGGGCGAACCAGCTTCGTGATTGCCCACCGTCTGAGTACGATTGTCGGCTCGGACATGATTGTGGTGATGGACCACGGCGAAATTATCGAACGCGGGACGCACCATGAACTTCTGCAACAAAAAGGCAAGTACTATAATCTATACACGATGGCCTATAAGCGTCCCCTCGATTCCCAACAGATTATGGCAGGCGAATTGGTCCAGCCAATGACCAGCGGGAATTAAGTCAACGCGCTTGCCTTAAACATCAACTATATCTGTAAACAAACACCCTGTGGATTTATTCATGGGGTGTTACTTTTTTACCTCAATTTGGGTTAAGACCAAGATTGCTTAATGGCGTCAATGCTCTATCCAAATGAGTGAAATGGGGGAGCGCCTGCGTGTGCTCCCGTCCAAATTAGCCTACAGAATTCAGTTTTAACCTCAATTGTGCGCGCTTGCGTGAAGTGAAATTGGGAAATTAGGGCGCGCTTAGATATAATTAATTGTATGACTTAAATTGTTGAATTCAGGGATAGTAATTAGCGTGGATGTACAAGATTATTATGAAATTTTAGGGGTTAAACGCACCGCCACCCAACTTGATATTGAAAACGCGTTTGAGCGGTGCAAAATTTTATATGAGACTGACGAAACCCAAGCTTCCCGCTGGAAATTAATTCGCGAAGCCTACCAAATTCTGAGCGAGCCTCAGCATCGCCGTTTATATGATGCAGTCTTGCAACAAGATGCGGCTGATCAGGTCGAATCTTCGCCTGATGAGACGCCAGAATCACCGTCTCAAGAGCCAACAACGTATCATAAGGGGTGGAAACACGATAAAGAAGAATATGAAACCCCTGACTGGCTGGTGAAATATCGCTCTCTCCAAGATAAATCATTCGAGGCTTCAACCCAAAAACGCCCCCAGCGTTCCACCGTAACACCCAAAAAGCCAACGCCTCAAATTCCTGATCGTGTACCGGCCAAACCTCAAGCCAAAACACAATCTACCAGCCGCCAATTAGAAGCGCCTGCTGGACGATATCAACCGAAGCAAGTGAATAATCCGCCCCGCACTAACCATAAAAGATACTGGGGGATACGTTCAAAACGCGGCTTAATGGTTGCCTTCATAGTCGCCATGATTCGGATTGCTTTACGGAGTAGTTATGATGGCAATGACAACGACTTTCGCGTCCCAACTTTTATCTTTGCGACCAGCGACTATTCAAGCATCTACCGCTTCTCCACCCCCACACGCCTCCGCATTCCGACGCGTGTCAGTAATAGTAGCCGTAGTAATTCAGGTTCAAGCACTGGATATTCATTTAATGATTATCGTACCCAAACGGCGGTCGCGAATTTCACATCAACGCCCAGTTCGACACCATTTCCACCAGACTTCACACCCTCGGCGACTCCAACGGCCACATACACCCCCACCGCGACCCTAACAAATACGGCCTTACCACCGAGTGATGCGCGCCAGCGATGCCAGATCACCAATCGGTCCGGCGACCGGATTTCTATTTATGCTGAACCGGATGTCGACGGTGCCGTTGTGGCTTCCTTAAAAGAAGATAGATCACTTTTGGTTTATCGTGAGAATGAAGATGATGCATGGGTCTGGATTCCCAATGAACAAGATCATACGCTCGTGAAAGACAGCTTCAATATTACGGATCTTGATCGTATTTGGGATAACTATATTTTGGTCGACGATGTCCGCATTGATTATTGCATCAAAAGCCATTAAATAAGTGAAAATAAATTGCCGCAGATTGCTCAATTTGCGGTATTTATTTTATTGTATTTTTAGAACAAATGTGCTATATTTGTTTTGGACATCATTTGACTAGGCAGATGATGTTTTAAGCCTCGCCAACCAACCCAAAAAGGCAAACTAATGAGCATTGCGGCTGAATCTCGCTTGTCCGATGCACCATTTGTGGAAAGCGTAACCCACGGCTATACCCTACAAGCTGATACACCGATTCGTCCGGCAGAATCGAATTGGCATTTTGTCTTTGCAAAGCATCAGGGCACCACCCGCACATTTTTGGTTGGACCATGGTCAATGGCAGGTCAAGTTAGCTATCCCAAAGATTCTGAAATTTTGTGGGTACGCCTTAAACTGGGTACCTATATGCCGCGCCTCCGTACGCCTCAATTTATCGACAGCGAAACCGATTTGAGCACAGACTCCAAACATACATTTTGGTTAGATAGCGCCACGTGGGAACGGCCTAATTTTGAAAATGTGGAAAGCTTTGCGAAGCGTCTGTTGCGCGCGGAAGTCTTAGCTTATGATCCCTTGATTGCCCGGACTCTAGCCGATGAACCCACCGACTTGGCTCCACGCACGGTGCGCCATCGGTTTTTACAAGCAACGGGTTTGACGCAAAAAGCTATTCGCCAGATGAAACGCGCTCAACACGCGGCCCAATTATTGCAGGAGGGCATGAGCATTTTAGACACGGTTTTTGAAGCTGGTTATTACGATCAATCTCACCTCACGCGCTCCCTGAAACTGTTTGTGGGATACACCCCCGCCCAGTTACAGCCTGTAATAGTCAAAGAATAAGAAGACGATCAACATGAGTACTATTTTCGAAGGTCGGCGCTCTGATTCACCCTATATTGACATGATCTGGCGCGGACATATTGGGCCCAATTATGCGCCGGTTTGTCCGGCGGATGTGCGCTGGAATCTATTATTCACTAAATATCAGGGCCAAGTGAATGTTTCCGTTGAAGGCGCAACGACGCAATACGTGCCCAAAACACAGCCGGAAGGCATGGAGTTTCTCGTTATCAAATTTGAACTCGGCGTCTACCTGCCCTATATCCCTGCCGGAACCTTGGTGAACACGGATGCGCATCTGCCGAATGGCGCAAGTCAAAAATTCTGGTTGAATGGCTCAACATGGCAATTCCCCGATTTTGAGAATGTGGAAACTTTTGTGGGACAGTTACTACGCGCGGGGACATTGGTGCAAGAACCCGTGGTTAACGCCGTTCTACATAATGAAGAACCGTATGTTTCGACCCGTACGGTGCGCCGGCGTTTTCTGCATACGACAGGTCTCACCCCAAAAACGATAACGCAAATTGAACGCGCTCAACAAGCGGTTGCCCTTTTAGAACAGGGTGTCTCAATTTTGGATACGGTTTATCAAGTCGGCTATGCGGATCAGCCCCATTTAACACGGTCGC
>JBNLCD010000049.1:0-17028 GCA_050303635.1 Anaerolineae bacterium | reverse complement strand
CAATTTCGCGAATGGTGTCTATTTAGTTGATTTAGCCCCGGTTGTTTCACCCGATGGCATCACATTTGCGATTGCAGAAGCTGTTAACTACCCATTTCAACAAGATAGCCGCAGCCAGAAAGATCAGCTAATTGATTATTTCAGGCACAAAGAAATTCTACTCATTGTCGATAATTTTGAACATGTTTTAGCAGGAGCAACTCTGGTGACTGAAATCCTAAAAGAGGCTCCCCGTGTCAAAATTGTAGCAACGTCGCGGCATAAGCTTAATCAAAGTGGCGAAAATATTTTTGAATTAACCGGACTACAACAGGAAAATGAAGCTGTCCAACTATTTTTACAGAGTGCGGTTCGTGTATCACCCGCCTTTAAATTAACTCAGGAAAATCGTGAAATTGCCAAGCAGATTTGTAAACTCGTTGATTGTTTACCGCTTGGTATCTTGCTAGCGGCCAGTTGGCTGAGTGTGTTGACGATTGAAGAAATTGAGGTGGAATTGCAACAAGACATCAATTTTTTGGAAACTGAGATGTCAGACTTAGCAGAAAGGCATCGTAGTATACGAGCGGTGTTTGATTATTCATGGGACTTGCTAACGGATACTGAGCAAGAAATTTTTATGAAGTTATCAGTCTTTCGCGGAGGATTTACCCGTGAAGCGGCTCAAGATGTTACCAATGTCTCCTTACGTAATTTGCTGAATCTGACTAATAAATCGCTTATTCGGCGCAATGCAGATAATGGACGATTTAAAGTTCATGAGTTATTACGGCAATATGCCGAAGAAAAATTATCTGAAAAACATTTGGTTGAAGTAGCTAACCAAGCTCATTGTGCGTTCTTTGCTGAGTTTTTGAACCAACTTGAATACGATATTAAAGGTCGACAACCACTGAAAGCTTATCGTAAGATCGTCGCTGATTTTGAGAATATTCGGACTGCTTGGTTATGGGCCAGTAAGTTTAACCAAACTTCTGAGATACTCAAGATGCTAGAAACATTAAGCGTTTACAATATTATTAAAGGCGATCATCAACAATTTAGTGAGTTACTCCAATATACTTTTGATACCATTGACTTAAATCAGAATCAACTAGCCAAGGGATATCTAATTGCACATATATTACGACCTCGTTACACAGGCTACTCAGGTGACATAAAAGCGCTTCTATTCGAGTCCCTTGCAATTGCTAGAGATTATGCTGATTTAAGATTAAATGCCCTTGTCCATTTCATATTTGGAGTTTGGTATACGTCTAAATTAGATTATAGTGACGCTATAGTTAATCTTGAAGAAGCGATCGAATTATTTACCGAAACTGATCAGCACTATTTGCCGGAGTGCTACTTTAGTTTAAGTTTTGCTAATGTATTTAGTGGTAATCCAGATAAAGCAGAAATATTACGGGAAAAAGCACTCGAAATTGGTCGTAATAATGGCAATTTAGCAAGTATCTGCTGGACTATGAATGCGCATGCATGGACCCTTATTATGAAGCATGAGGATACCGAAAACGGTCTTCGGCTTGCGCGTGAATCTCTCCAAATTGCTAATGATTTTGATTCGCAAGTTTACAAAGGTTTGATATCAACAAATATTGGGTATTTCTTGTTTTTTGAAGGCCAATTTGATGATGCATATCATTATGCAACCTTGGCTAAAAAACTTGCAAACGAAATCAATCACGATGATATGAACGGTGCCGCAGTACGTATCTTGGCCTTACTTGCGGCCATTGAGAATCGATATGAGGATTCATTATTATTGGCAAATTCCGCTTTAGAGTTAATGCCTCAGTCAGCAATTGGTCGACGTTTTGGAGCCCAGTTTGCTATTGCGCTCGCGAGTTGTGGGACCCAAAATAGTGATGAACTGATCAATTCGTTGGAATATTATCTCAAAAAAAATTGGATAGGACAATCGTGGGGCTCACTTTATCATGGGTTAATCCCCGCCGCATTTTTATTGAGTTTTCAGGGAGAATTTACCCGCTCGGCAGAAATATTAGGATTAGCGCTATCCCGAAAAAAAACACCTCTCGGTTGGATGCAAAAATGGTCATTGATTAATGACCTGCAAGGGATTTTGCAAAATGAGTTGGGGCAAGACCATTATCGGAAGGTTTTTGAGCGCGGCAGGTCACTGGAATTAGAGGTAGTTGTACAAGAACTAATTTATGAACTAGACAGCGATAAGCAGACATAAATCCAGAAAATAGGCTTTGAAGAGGACACCCCATAGTGTCCTTTTTTTGCGATTATTACATTTTCCGTAAATTCAGGATGAAATGTTACTCCACTTGGGATGTATTTCGGGCTTAGATTTATAAGGTAAGCACATGAGATATATACTAAGGAGTAAAAAATCATGTCAGATAAGGTGCTCGTAACCTATGCGAGCCGATTAGGATCCACCGCCGGCGTTGCCGAAGCTATTGGCGAAACATTAACCCAAGAAGGTCTCGAAGTGGATGTGTTACCCATGCGAGATGTCCACGACATCGAGGATTATCGCGCGGTCGTCGCGGGGAGCGCTATTCGCGACAAACTATGGTTACCTGAAGCGCTGTATTTTATGCAAACCCATCGTGAAACTTTGCAACAAAAACCCTTCGCGCCATTTTTAGTTTGTATGACATTGGCCATGAAGAATAAAAAGCACGCGTCAGCAGTCAAAGCGTGGTTGCATCCAGTCAGTCAACAGGTCCAACCCATCAGTGAAGGTTATTTCGCAGGCGTTCTCGATATTAGCAAAATTCCCTCATGGCTAGATCGTGTCAAATTCCGCTTGAGCGTGCTATTGGGTGTTTGGGATGAAGGTGATCATCGGGATTGGGATGCGATTCGGGCGTGGGCCACTGAACTTAGCGCAAAACTAAATTAACTCGGACTGACGTTGACCTGAATTTATGCCATAATTAGACATACTAGGTTCAGCATTGTCGTTAGAGGAAAAATTTATGAATCGCAAAAATGGTACGCCGATTAATTGGGATGATTTACCAGTTTATCCACCGCCCGGCGAAGAAGATGAATATCAAGGGCGCGTGGTAGGAGACCGTTTGGGGAACCGTAGTTATACGCTAAATACCTTGGTCGATGAGGTCATCAACGAATTTGTGGCAGAAACCTTTGGCCGCCAAGATATTTTAGCTGAACTTCAGGATGTCACCCAGCAAGTTGCCCATATTACAGAAGTTGCAGATTATGTGCTGGCTACCGAATATATTAGCCTCAATCCTTCTGAGAAAAAGTGGCTAATTAACCGCATTCATCGCGATTTATTTCGCTTTGGCACATTGGAACCCTATATTGTCGATGAGGAAGTGACCGAGATCAGTATCACCGATCTGGATGAAGTCTATATCCGACGAGGCTTTGGTAAATTAGAGCGCTTAACCGATTTCGGCTTTAATCATCCGCTTGATGTTGAGCAAATGTTTCAGCGAGTATTGGCCCCGTATGGCATAGAGTTAAATGAAGATGACCCATTCGTGGAAGTTGGCGTGTCGCTAGCCGGGCGGTGGCTTCGCATCTCTCTGATTGGCCCTCCCATTATGCCACTTTATACCGCGCAAATTCGGTTGCATCCCATTCAACCGCTAACCCTTGAAAGTCTAAGCGCTATTGTGCCCGAGGTTGCCCAAAATTTACTGACAAGCATTGTTGCCCAAGGCTATGGCTTACTGATTGCCGGGGATGTGAATGTCGCTAAAACCAGTTTATTGGGTGCCTTATTGCCACTCATCGCCAGTGATAAGCCTGTTGGTTTAGTTGAACGGGCGCGTGAGATCAACAATCAACTGATGGGTGAAAATGTTCGGTTATTTAGTGACCCATCCCAAGAATTTAGTGAACGTTTACAACAAGCCACTGAAGTGGAAACTCTATTTGTCGATGAAATTCGGTGGGATGAAGGGGCTAGTTTCTGGGATGTATTGAATAATGAAGCCATTCAACAAATGGTGGTGAGTTTTCGTGGTAAAGCCCAAACAGCCCGGCTACACAGTGCGTTTATGATGGGCATTCGCAAAGCTTATCAACAGCTTCCCCGCACAGATATTGATCATATCCTACAAAGTCGATTCCCATTTGTGGTTGGCCTGCATACACCGCCGGGTCACGAGATACCGCGTCTCGAATTTTTGGGGCAATGGCAAGCAGAGAGTGCGGAATTGGTCCTAGAACCCTTAATTGTTTGGCAAGATGGTGTGGCGCAACGCACGGATGTCGCTATTCGGCATCCTCTGGATTTGGATTAGACGCTTTATCGTCTTGAGTATCAGGTTTACGAATAGGCCTAATTGGCGCAGAAGAAGCATCATCGAGATCAACCGATGATGTTTCTGTTTCCTGCCGGATTGGCAAGCCACCAATAAATTCACGGAGATAGCCCCGAATTTCGCTTGGCTTAAAGGGTTTGTGAATATAGCCATCACAACCTGCCGCCCATGCCAAACTTTTATCTTCCCCAAAGTCTGAACCCGTAATTACAATTATTGGGATATTCGCGGTCTGAGGGTTTTCCTTGAGCTCATCAATCGTTTCAAGGCCATGCATATCGGGTAGATTCAGGTCGAGCAAGATAAAATCTACAGGATTTTCTTGAGCATATTGAATGCCTTTACGCGCCCATTTGGTATGGGTAACCTGGCATTCCAAGCGTTTGAGTACACTTTTTAATAGCCCACCTTGCAATTCATCATCTTCAACAATCAAAGCAATTGGCGACATTTTAGTCTCCTATACATACCCAACCTAAGCTCCCTATCTTACCCTATTGCCTCTATTGTAACGGCTTCTAAATCAACATGCCAAGTTTTAGAATTCTAGGTATAATTAACGCGGTTAAATATTTATTCTTCTAGTGAAAGATAGGGTCATGACGCAGACCGTTCATTATCGTTTAATTGTCAGGCGCGGACCGCAACCCAATCAAGTATTTGAGCTAACCGCCGATAGTATTATGTTGGGGCGGGATATTATTAATGATATCACAATTGGCGATCCTGAAGTCAGCCGTCAACATTGTAAGTTTGAGAAACTCCCCGAAGGGGGCTATACCATTGAAGATCTGGGGTCTACGAATGGCTCTTTCATCAACGGTACGAAATTATCTGGTAAACATAATCTGCAAAACGGCGATAAAATCGGTTTTGGTGAAACGGTACATGTCGACTATGCTGTGACCGCGATTAGTATTCCCACCGCATCGAGCGCGTTGCTTGATGAAACGCGTCCGATGGATGTAGAATCGCTCAAAACTTCAACAACTGAAACCGATGCCGTATCCACCGCTCCCGCTGAAGTTGAAGCACCTGTCGCCTATGTCTACACACCCGCTACTAGTGCAGAAACCACACCCGAAGCCAAGCGTATGTCCTTATTTGCCTGCGGTATTGTGACCACATTCTGCGTCATCACTGCATTTATGGGCATCATTTTGATTGATGCGGCTGATCGCTGGACAGACGTGCCCGTTGTGGGCGGGTGGTTTGATAGTAGTGACATCAAGCTCACCGATTATGAAACCAGTCATTTCGAAATCGGTATGCCGGAAGACTGGGAAACTGGGGTGGTCGATTTTGCTGATATTGTTGTACTGACCACGAGTAGTGAAAATGTTGCTATTCAAGGATTAGTTGTTCCGCTAAATAATCAAGCGGTTGGGGTTTTACCACCGTTTGAGATCAGTCCATCTGCGCAAATTATTGCCTTTGAAAGCGATGATAATCTGGGCTCGATTCTGGCAGGCACGGAAAATCAGCTTTTTGAGAATGGCGCGGTTCTTAGTGAGGTTGTGGAACGGGACCAATCCAACACCAAAATTGATGGTGAAAACGCGTTACTCGTTGATTACCAACTAAAGCGTCCACCTAACAGCGAAGAAATAACGCATGTAAAATTAGCAGTGGTTAAAAAAGACGGTTGGACGGTAGTATTTGTGGGTATTACCAGCAATCAAAAGCCCAAAGATGACTTTGCTATTTTTACGAATATGATTGAAAGCATCAAGATTGTAGACTAAGTCTGTCAGTTCAGCAGGGTGCAAACGTGGCTGAAGCGTGGCACAAGCGTTTTCTTTCATCAGTGGCACAGAAAACAAATATCTGCGACAATGTTGAGAAAATGCAGTTTCGTGATACGATTACTCTGCACAAGTGTTATACTCAATAAATGTGGCTAAGCAATCATAATTAGAAATTGTCTGTACAATAGACTGGTAAAATAAGCTTTTTCGTTCTTGTAATGGGAGACACTGGTCTATTGAGCCCAATATGTAACACAATTGTTTAAGTTTTGACATCTCTCTGGGATTGAGTGAAGAAATATTGCACGCATAAGGAGGCATGACGCATGCAAAGCGGCGGCAGTTTTCGGTTGACCGTACGGCGGGGTCCCCAACCGAATCAAGTTTATGAACTTACTAAAGATATTATTTCCATTGGTCGCGATATTACCAATGATATTACTATCAATGACCCCGAAGCTAGTCGTCATCATTGCCGTTTAACACGCGGTGGCGGTGGTTATACCATTGAAGATTTAGGCTCAACAAACGGGACCTTTGTTAATGGCCAGCGGTTGACAGGTGCTCGGCCTTTGACCAGTGGTGATTTGGTGGGCATGGGTGAAACCGTCAGCCTCATTTATGAAGCCATGTCGATGGCAGGCGTGCCTGATCCGGCCCAAGCTCAACCCGGTAGTCAAGCTACAATGGTTGGGGCAAGTGCGCAACCCGATATGGGTGTTCCCCAACAACAAGCGGCAGGTTATGCGGCAACGCCACCGCCGCCGCCCCCCGCACCTGCATATAGCTACCAAGAAGATTATGAACCCGGTGGTGGTGCTGGTCGGTGGGTATTTATTGGCTGTGGATGTTTTATTGTGTTATGTATTATCGCCACAGTAGTCGGTATTATTGTCGTTGACAGTACGTGTGCATGGGATAGCATCCCGGTTCTCTCCGATGTCGTTGATGCAATGGGTTTTGCAGTTGACGAAGCGGCTTGTAACCTTTAGCAACGTATCTCTGATTTTCAAGCAAGAAAATTCACGCACCTCATCAGCTTCGATGAGGCGCGTTTTTTTACCCATTTATAAGCGGAAAACCACATCGGGTTTTCCCTACCAACAGTCCTGATGTGTTCCATCAACGATGTTGTCAAGTCAAAATAGAGTTACTTAACTGGTTCTGCGATTTTTGGAGCAACTCATAAAGAGCATTACTGGTAGGATGGAACCGATGTGCTCCGCCGCCAAAGTCAGATTAGTGCGTTTTTTTACCTATCTTAATTTGCAGATAGTTCAAGATTCTTATCCGTAAAAGCGGGATAATCTGGGGCATAGCGTTCGGCCCGAAAGATAGACGCTTCACGGTTGCCCGATGACGGCACACGATATTCCCAAACTGTTTTGCCACTGGGTGTTACTTCAATGACACGGCCTGTGGTGCCTTCAGTGATTAGCGTATTGCCATTCGGTAGACGTTGTGCGCCTGAAATGCGTTCCGCAAAAAGTGATTCAGCAGGTGAGGCGGTATAATTCCAAACCAGCACATCTTGATCAAGCGTATAGGTACCATCGGCGTTAAGGGATGGTGCAATTTCTTCAACTGTTGAGTAGGCCCGTGTTTGTTGGTTACCATTATTAAAAATGGTGATATTACCGGCACCCGGATAACCATCTGGAACCCACTGGGCATTGTGTTGAGAATACAAGACTTGTGTGCCACTTTGATCGTAAGCGGCTGGATCTCCCCACCGATAGAGCAAATCGCCCGCCGAGGTTGCGGCTTGGGCTGTATCAAGACTGTGATCGATAATCCAAATTTCATTGAAATTATGAACACTCAGCAGAATTTGATCGAGCTCGGCATTATAGTCAATGCCGTTGATATGGGTCCAATCATCACTGATGCGACGCGTATTGCCACCGACATAGTTAATGTTCACTTTAGCCGGATTCTCACTGATAACTCCATAGTTAGTCAAACTGACATCGCTATCTTGCACGAGGTGGTCCCACAGATGCCATTCCCAGACAATTTCATTGGTGGCGGGGTTGACTTCAACAACATGGTCTACATACAAGGCGGGTTCGGTTGATTGTGAAGCCGTATTGGCATTGCGCCCCGGTGGATTACCATTTGGACTGTTACCGCTTGGTCCATTGCCATTTGGCGCATCGCCATTCGGTCGACCTGCACCGGGTCCATTCGCACCTGAAGCAGTAGGCATCAAATCAGATTGCCGACCAACTTCTAGCATCTCAGATTCCGTTTTGCGTTCCCACGCAATCATCAAAATATTTCCGTTGGGCATGGGTTCAATATCATGATGCTGTAATACGGTATCAGTTGCATAGGTATAGGACCAGACGAGGTCACCATCCCATGTATATTCTTCGATAATACCGCCGCCACCACCCGTGGGAAATGGACTATCGGTATTGATCGCCCCGGTGCGAAGCAAATTACCGTTTTCGAGCAGATAAACCGAATGCCCCGGACGATAGTCAGATTCCCATTGATGGACAACCGTGCCATCCATATTAATCAGATAAGTTGTGGTTTCACCAATGGGTGAATAGAGTGTAAAACCGCGTGAGGATTCATTTGTTCCCGCATCAGTTTGAGCGGATACCGTGAGGGGTGCTATAACGATTGTCAGTAAAACGAGAATAATGAGTACGACGCTAAGTTTGCGCATGAGAAATAGCCTTTCGTGCAAAGTATCAAAATGATAAGGCTATCTTAGGCAAAAGTTTTTTAGAACTTGTGTAGATGCTATTAGGCGCGTGTAAATTAGAATGCGAAGTGCGGAATGAAGACGTTATTTTGGTAATAGATTTTGCAGATTTTTCGAATTTCTATGATTGAATTATGAATTTTGTAAATTCGCTAAAACCTACTTATAGCCTTGATTGACAAAACTATACACTGAGAGTATAGTTTTCTTAAGTTAAATTATACACGCAGAGTATAGGTTTTAAATGTCAGTCAAAAACATGTTATTGGCGATGCTTTATCAGCGACCCATGCACGGCTACGAAATCGGGAAGCAATTACCCCTAATTTTGAACGCGGATTGGGATGTAAAGGCAGGGCAAATTGCCAGCACATTAACCCGACTGAAAGATGCAGGCTTGGTGGACTACGATATCGAGGATACCGATGATGCACCCAATCGTAAAGTTTATGCTCTGACGGAAGACGGTCTAGCTGAGCTAACGGAGTGGTATACAACTCCGGAAGTCCGCGAATATCGATTGGGAGATAACTTCTACGTTAAGCTCGTACTCAGCTTGGTGGATGGACCAGTTAGCCCTGAACAAGTCTTAATCATTCAGCGCCGGGAACTTTTTCAGCAACTCCACAATGTAACTGAGTTGCGCAGAAATGCAGACCCCACAACCCAATTACCGTGGGTCATGCTGTTGGATAGTGCCGTCATGCATCTTGAAGCAGATTTGCGCTGGCTTGAAATGTGTGAAGCGCGGTTGCCTGATCTGAAGCGCTATACACCACCCGAGCCTGAAGTCAAGAAGCGTGGCAGACCGCGCCGCCGATCTAAGAAATCGAAACATGATGAGTAAGTTTCAATCTAATCAACATCAAAATCCAGCCAACTTAACCGAGATTCCGGTGGGAGTTCGGCCTGTGAAATCTAAGAAAGGTTTTATCTCATGAACGTTATTCGCACCGACTCGCTCACGCGAACCTATGGCGAAGCCCAACGGAAACTCTATGCCCTCAAGGACGTAAATTTCAACGTGGCGGAAGGCGAATTTGTCGCCATTATGGGCCCGAGTGGTTCGGGTAAGAGCACCCTGTTGTATTTACTAGGTGGCCTCGATCAACCGAGTGCGGGCAAAGTTTATCTCGGTGAAAAAGATATCAGCACCTTACATGATAACGATCTGTCCCAATTGCGCCGGCAAAAGATTGGCTTTGTTTTCCAATTCTTCAACCTGATTCCGGTTCTGACCGCTCAAGAAAATGTCGCTATGCCGCTCATTTTAGATGGCGTACCACGCGCGGAAGCCTTAGCCCTTGCGAATAAATCTTTAGAGCAAGTCGGCCTCGCGGACCGGGTCACCCACCGTCCAGCCGAGCTATCCGGTGGCGAGCAACAACGGGTTGCGATTGCCCGTGCGCTAGTCACGGAACCAACGCTAATCTTGGGTGATGAACCAACCGGTAATTTGGACTCAACCAGCGGTGATGAAGTGATTACGCTACTCCGCCAGATTGTGGATGATTATGGACGCACGATTGTGATCGTAACGCATGATCCACGGGTAGCGGCCCATGCTGACCGTATAGTATTCCTCAAAGATGGTGAAATTGTTGATGAAAACCATCTCAAAGGCCAAGGTAATGCCGATCAAATTCGCGAACAATTAGGCCGAGTCACTGTTCACTAGATTAACTGAGCAGTGCTCAAAAGGAGAAACATAATGAAAACCAATGCCTTGTCGCAAATGATGAGAATGGCATTGCAATATATGCTAGGTCGCAAATTGCGCACCTTACTGACAACCCTGGCAGTAGTTTTTGGCGTGGCGATGATTTTCGCCTTCAACTTGGTGCTTCCTTCGGCGATGGATGCTATTCAGAATTCATTGGAAGGTGGCCAAGAAGGGGTTGATCTCAATATCACCAGCACATCGGGTGAAGCTTTTGTGGGCGATGATGCCCTACAAATCATCACCAATACCGATGGTGTAGAAGCCGCGACCGCAGTTTTACAACGCAAAGTAATTTTGCCAGACGATTTCAATGCCAATTACAACGAAATCGAAGTTGTCGGGGTAGACCCCGCCACAATTGAACAAGTTCATGCTTATGAATTACGTGAAGGACGCTTTTTGACAGCAGAAGATACGGGTGTGATTGTTGTTCCGAAAGGCGTGGCTCAACTCAATGACACATTCCCACTGTTGACCACAACCGGCGTTCAAACATATCAAGTGGTGGGTGTGCTTAAAGATGAACCGACCAATCCAGATTCACCGCGCTTATTAATTACGCTATCTGATGCGCAAGCGATGGTCAACCAGCCCGGTTTGGTCAACCTCATCCAGATTAAATATGCGGATGGTCAAAATGGCGATAAACTCACGGCACGCATTGAAAAAGCACTGGGCTCAGAATATATGGTGAATGCGGAAGAAGATGTCTTTGCGATTATGGAAGTCGCCACAGGCATTTTGAACCTATTTGCCATGGTGGCGCTCTTCCTCGGCGGGTTCTTAATCTTCAATACCTTCCGCACCGTCGTGATTGAACGTCAGCACGATTTGGGGATGTTGCGTGCGCTGGGGGCGACTCGTCGCCAGATTATGCAACTCATTCTGACCGAAAGTCTTTTGCAGGGATTGATTGGTACGATCATTGGTTTGATTCTTGGTTATGGTTTGACCATTGTGATGACGAACTATATGCAAGATATCTGGTCGGAATTTGCCGGCACCATACAACTTGAAGTTGAACTCAACGCAACTGCTTTTATTTTAGCGATTACCATGGGTTTGCTAGTGACATTGATGGCCGGATTTTTCCCGGCACGGCGGGCCAGCCGTATTTCACCGATTGAAGCCTTACGACCTTCTCCGATTTCAACCGCGCAACGGGCCGCGCGTTGGGGTCTCTATGTTGGTTTTGGTGTGATGATTTTATCTGTGGGGTTGCTTTTTGTGAGCGATTCCATTGCGCCAATGGGAGCCGTGTTGTTCTTAGTGGGCGCGGCTATTGCTTCACCGGGATTGGTCGTACCGGCGGCCCGCCTCTTCGAACCGATACTCTTGCTCTGGTTTGCCCGTGAAGGTGATTTGGCGCGGAGTAATATGACCCGTCAACCCGGACGCGCATCTATCACGGCCAGCACGTTGATGATTGGTTTGGCGATCGTGGTGATGGTTTCGGCAATGGTGCTTGGAGTAGATGCCATGACCAATGATATGCTGGATGCAAGTTTTGGGAGCGATGTGCTCTTAATGCCGCCCGCCGTAACCGTCTATAGTAACCTGATTGGGGCGGACCCAAGTTTGAAAGAAAATATTCAAGCCTTGCCCGAAGTGGATGTGGTGAGCGATTGGCATTATGCCTCAAGTAATTATGATGGCACGCGGCTCTATATTCTGGGCATTGATCCGGAAACCTATCCGCAAGTGACTGATTTGGAATTTACGGAAGGTAAATCTGAAGAAGCTTATGCGGATTTGGGTGATAGTCGCAGTATGATTATCAATTCCATCACATCCCTGACACTTGGTTTAGAGATGGGCGATGAATTTGAATTGCCAACAGCGGACGGTGTCCATACCTATAAAGTAGTGGGGATTGCCAATGATCTGCTCAATTTGAAGCTGATGACGTTGACAATTTCGCAAGACAATATGGCTACCGATTTCCATAAAGATGAAAGTATCCTCTTTATGGTCAATCTCAAGCCAGGAGCAGATCGTGATGAAGCCTTGACCAAAATTCAAGCATTGACGGTCGATTATCCGCAGTTTGATGTTGATTTTGCCTCAAGTTACCGCAAGGATATGAAAGATTTAGTCGCGGGTGCCGTGCAGGTTTATTATGTGTTAGCCGCCCTGATCCTTATTCCAGCGGCATTGGGCCTGCTCAATACGCTCACCATCAATATTCTCGAACGTACCCGTGAAATTGGTGTTGTGCGGGCGATTGGGGCTAATCGGGGTCAAGTTCAGCGCATGGTCGTGGCCGAAGCGCTCTTGCTCGGATTGTTTGGTGCAACCTTAGGTATTTTAGCGGGCGTGGCCATGAGCTATGGGTTTATTTCAACGTTCTCAGTTATTGGCTGGTCGTTACCATATATCTTCCCTATTGTGGGGATTGGGGCCGCCGTTGTGTTGGGTATTTTGCTAGCACTCTTCGCGAGTGTCTTACCGGCCCGCAATGCGGCCAAACTCGATATTATTCGAGCTTTGCAATACGAATAAATCAGCGAATCTGAATACAGAAATAACAAAAACGGCAGTGTCGAGAGATGCTGTCGTTTTTCTGTGTTACGCGGTCACTGATTCTGAACCAATTACGCGAGCCAGCAGTATTCCACTGTATCGATGTTTTAGTGGAAAGTCTGTAACGATGTATAGCAAAAGCGATTTGTTGGATTTAGTGAAGAAGGAATATGTCAATACGTGGGAGATCATTGCGAATTGCGATCTCAATCAGGTGGCGCATGAGGATTCGGGTTGGCGGATTAAAGATATTCTAATCCATGTCAGTTTTCATGATTATTTGCGGCATCGGATGGTGCAAGCGGGTCTCAAGGGTGAAGTCGATGATGTGCCGCCGGAATGGCAACTGCATACTATGCCAGACGATTTACACCGCCGCAATCAATTGATCTATGAACAACGCCTGCATTATTCCGATGACCGTGTTTTAAGCGAGTATCAACTCTTTCGCGAGAAAATAATTGCGCTTTATGAAGTATTGCCGGAAGAACAATTTACGCAGGAAATCGCATCCTCTTTTGGCACCGTAACAATTGCCAAGACCGTCGAGTGGACTATTACGCACGATACGCATCATCGCGCCGAAATTTTAAAAGCACTTGAATAATTAAGTATCCATAAAAATAATTTTAAAGGCACAAAAAATGGGCCGCCATGCAGACGACCCATTTTTGATTTTCGTTTAAGTGCTTGTCACGGGAAGCGAGCTCAAGCCACGCACCACCATGCTGTGGCGATATTTGAGCTTGTCAGGAGTAACAGCTAATTGCAGATGGGGCATCCGCTGGAGCAAGGTATTAACCGCAATTTTGCCTTCGAGCCGCGCTAAAGGTGCACCCAGACAATAATGAATGCCATAGCCAAAACCTAGATGCTTCGAGGCCACCCGCAAAATATCAAGATTAGCTGGTTCATCAGCTAATTCGGGGTCACGGTTGGCCGCACCAAGGGCAAGTTGGATATAAGACCCTTGCTTGATAAGATGGCCACCGAGTTCGACATCTTCAGAGGCATAACGATCAGTTGCCCGCTCCACTGGGCTGTCATAACGCAGAAATTCTTCAATCGCGCCTTCTGTCAAATCAGGATTTTCACGCAATTGAGTCATTTGATCCGGATGTTGCAAGAGAGCTAGCACCCCATTACCAATCAGATTCACCGTTGTTTCGTGGCCGGCCACAATCAGCAAAATAATCATACTATAGAGTTGTTGCTCAGTGAGGGTTTCTCCATCAATTTCAGCATGGATAAGATCTGAAATCAAATCCGGTTGCGGTGTTGCGCGTTTTTCGTGAAGTGTGCGCGTCAGATAATCGAGAAAATCCAGCATATGCTGGTTGTAATTGGTACTTCCATCAATGAAGGCATTGGACCACACGCGGAATTTATCACGGTCTTCAGCCGGTATGCCCAGCAATTCACAAATGACAATAATGGGTAAAGGGAAAGCATAAGCATCTATTAGATCAAAGGGCCCATTTTTAGGAAAAGCATCGACCAATTCATCAGCAATTTCCTGAATACGTGGCGCGAGTGCCGCGATGCGTTGTTGAGTGAAGGCTTTGCCCACGATATTGCGTAAGCGCGTGTGATCTGGCGGATCGAGAGCCAGCATATTTCGATAGAGGATTTCCTCAATCAGCGCTGGTTTTTGAACTTGTGCCTCTGGCGAAACGGCATTGCGATAGTCTTTGACAAACCGCTTATGGTCAGCCAGAACCATTTTTGCTTCCGCATAGCCCGTCACCAACCAGTGGCGCTCATTTACTTGTAGGACAGGCTCATCCGCTTGGATTTCAGCATAGGTGGGATATGGGTTCGAGATAAATTCCGAACTCATCAGGTCATAATGTTTGTTGGCAGACATGGTATTTCTTTCTACGTTGCGAATAATCTGCCACTTATTATAAGGGCATTCACTACACGGCGAAAACCATACCTAAGTCTAGTCAACATAACTTATGCAATAGAACAAAATATGACAGACATGGTTGTTTACGGTATGCTCGAAACGCTTATAGACATGCAAATTCGCCAAAACACATTGAAAAGAATCGAGAGGATTAAGCCGTGACGGACTTGATTCGTGCGCGTTATGAATTAGGGGATTTGATCGCGTCTGGTGGGATGGGTTCTGTTTATCGCGGTTGGGATAACCAAAATCAAGAAGCGGTGGCCATCAAGGTGCTTAAGCCGGTCGCGATTATAGATGACGTGACACCCATTCAACGCTTTTTACGCGAAGGCATGGTCTTGCGTCAACTGAACCACCCCAATATTGTCAAAGTCTTAGCCACCACCGAGGAAGACGGTCAATTTTACCTTGTCATGGAATTGGTCGAAGGTGGCACTTTAGGGCAATATTTAGAAACTTATGGCTTGTTACCGATTGAGCGCATGCTCGAAATTGCGCTGGAAATTACGGATGCGTTGACCCGTGCCCATCATATCAACATCATCCATCGGGATCTCAAACCCGCGAATATCTTAATGGATGAAAACGGCAGTCCGCGTGTGACCGATTTTGGCTTAGCTTTTTCCGCTGATTTAGAAGAACTAACCGCTTCAGGAATTATTATGGGTACCGTACCCTATATGAGTCCGGAGGCTTTGATGGGGCAGGACCCAGATTTTCGGACGGATATCTGGTCATTGGGAGTAATGTTCTACGAAATGTTAACTGGCCAGCGCCCTTTTCGCGGTAAAGGCGCAGGTGAGATTATCACCAAGATATTGCAGGAACCACCCAATCCCGAATTGGCTACGCTCCGGCCAGATTGTCCGCCCTTGCTGGTTGATTTGGTCGATTCCATGCTAACGAAAGATGGTCGACGCCGCATCAGTTCCATGCGCCAAGTGGGCGGGGCACTCGAAGCATTGTTATTTGGTCATTCACAGGTTATGGCGGTCATACAACCACCGACTGCCAAACCTAAACTTCCGGCCCCGCAAATTGAAAGAATGCTCATTATCGTCATGTACACCGATATTGAGAAATCCACCCAGAAATGGGAAAAATTTGGCGATGCGATGGACGCGGCCATTGCCCAACATGACCGGATTACCCAAGAAACGGTCGAACGGTTTGGGGGCAAGATTTTACGCCATCGGGGCGATGGGATGTCAGCCGTCTTTGAGACAGGCGAACCATTGCAGTGTGCCATTGCCTTGCAACAAGCTTTTGCCGCACATGATTGGGGCGAAATTGGTGAGTTTCGGATTCGAATTGGCTTAGATGCAGGACAAGTCTCACGCCATGTTTATGAATCCGGCGTCGTCGGGCAAAAAGAAGAATATTTTGGACGACCCATGAACCGCGCCGCACGAGTCTTAGATACAGGCTCCGGTGGGCAGATCTTACTTACTTCAGGGGTGATGGAAATTCTAGACTTGCCAAACGAAGCGACTACCCAAGATTTAGGCGAACATAGTCTTAAAGATTTGCCCGAACCCATCAAAATTTACGGACTTGTTCATCCGGATTTACCACAAACAGAATTTCCTCCGCTCAAATCCTTATCGTCTATCCCCAACAATTTACCCATTATGTCGACGTCATTTATTGGGCGGGAACGTGAGATTGAGGAGATTTTAGGTCAGATTACGCAAGATAAGTGTCGCTTGCTCACTATTCTGGGCGCAGGCGGTATGGGTAAAACGCGCTTGGCAATTGAAGTCAGCCAGCAATTGATGTCACAGGTTAAAGATGGCGTGTTCTGGATCGATTTAGCGCCGCTCGATAATCCAGCGGATATCCCCTATATAATCGTGGAAGCGTTGCATGTTTCGCCGGGTCAAGGGGATATCGTTGAGCAACTCATCAATATTCTTAAACGCAAAAATATGGTTTTGCTGATCGATAATTTTGAGCATGTTGTGGCCGGCGCAGATTTTATCGACCAAATACTTGGCGAAGTATCTGGCCTTAAAATTTTGACGACGTCACGCACCGCCTTGAATCTTGATTGGGAGTGGCGTTATGAATTATCAGGTCTAGAAATTGATGAAGCCGGTATCTATCTCTTTGAAGAA
>JBNLCD010000048.1:0-17327 GCA_050303635.1 Anaerolineae bacterium | reverse complement strand
AGATGGATGAAATATTGGGTCGTATTACCGCTACAGCAGGCTATAGCCTGTTAGATGGATGCGATTTGATTGTTGAAGCCGTCTTTGAAAATCGTGATCTCAAGGCTAAAGTCACCCAAATGGCGGCCGAATATATGCACCCCGACGGTGTATTTGCCTCCAACACCTCCACCTTACCCATTACCGGCTTAGCCACAGCATTCTCTGATCCAAAGAAATTCATTGGTCTCCATTTCTTCTCACCGGTTCACAAAATGCAATTGGTTGAAATCATCATGGGCGAACAAACCGACGATGAAACACTGGCCAAAGCATTTGACTATGTGCTGAAGATCAACAAAGTGCCGATTGTGGTGAATGATAGCCGTGGTTTCTATACATCCCGCGTCTTTAGTACATGGGTGCATGAAGGCGTGGCGATGCTCGGTGAAGGTCAACATCCGCAAGCGATTGAAATGGCTGGCATGCAAGCGGGGATGCCCGTTGGCCCGTTGGCGCTCGTTGATGAAGTCTCACTCAGCCTTATTAGCTCAGTCCACAAACAAACGGTGGCTGATTTGGCCGCAGAAGGCATCACCGAAGAAGCACATCCCGCTCTAGCAATTATTAACAAGATGGTTGAGTTAGGACGAGCAGGTCGTGCGTCTGGGGCTGGTTTCTATGACTACAACGGCTCCAAACATCTCTGGGAAGGTCTGCCTGATGAATTCCCCTTGCAAGAACAATTGTCGCAAGCCGAGATGATTGATCGCTTGATGTTTATTCAAGCCATTGAAACCATGCGTTGTCTGGAAGAAGGCGTTTTACGCTCGGTATCCGATGCCAATATGGGCAGTATTTTTGGCTGGGGATTTGCCCCATTCCATGGTGGTGCCCTTCAATTCGCAAATGCCTACGGCTTAGAAGCTTTTCTCGAACGGGCTGAAATTCTTGCTGAAACCTATGGTGAACGGTTTGCTCCGCCCCAAATTCTGGTCGATATGGTCGCTAAAAACGAAATATTCGCCTAATACCTAGAGGATATGAATGATGTTAACGAAACCGCAAACCAAAATAAATCCTTACAATCCCTTCACAGAAGAACACGAGATGTTTCGTGCGGCAGTCCGGCGGTTTGTCCAAAACGAGATTACACCCCATGCCGATGAATGGGAAGAAGCGGGAATTTCGCCGCTTCACGATATTATGAAAAAAATGGGTGATTTGGGCTTTCTGGGCCTGAACTATCCTGAAGAATATGGCGGGATGGATGCTGATATCTGGTTTACCGTCGTCCTGCATGAAGAATTATGCCGTGCGCCGTTGGGAGGTGTCGCAATGGGTGTCTCTGTGCAAACGGATATGTGTACGCCCGCGCTCAATGCGCATGGCTCAGAATATCTCAAAGAAACCTTCCTTGCGCCCGCCATCAGTGGTGACGTGGTCGGAGCTGTTGCTATTTCCGAACCAGATGCAGGCTCAGATGTGGCGCGTATCCGGACCCGAGCCGACCGTGATGGTGATGAGTACATTATCAATGGAAGCAAAATGTACATCACCAACGGCACGCAAGCGGATTGGGTATGTATTCTGGCGCGAACCAGCGACGGCGAAGATTATCGCGGCATGTCACTCATTGTGGTGCCCACCGACACCCCCGGATTTATGGTAAGCCGCAAACTCGAAAAGCTCGGTCAACATAGTAGTGATACCGCTGTACTGGCTTTTGAGAATATGCGGGTGCCTGTTAAAAACCGGATTGGTGATGAAGGCAAAGGCTTCTATTACCAAATGGAACAATTCCAAATGGAGCGCCTTGTGGTCGCCATTGGTGTAGTTGCGGCGGCTGAAGAAGTCGTTAAAGCGACCATCCAATATACGAAGGAACGCCATGCTTTTGGCAAACCACTCATTTCTAATCAATGGATACAGTTCAAATTAGGTGAACTTCTCACTGAAATAGAAGCCACTAAGCGCATGACATATTACTGCGCGAGCCTCATCGAATCCGGCGCTGATTCCACGGAAGTGACCCGCATTGCTTCAATGTGTAAACTCAAGAGTGGGCGCTTATCACGCCAAGTCTCCGATACCTGCATTCAGTTCTATGGTGGGATGGGTTATATGGAAGAAATGCCCATTGCCCGCTATTACCGCGATGCTCGCTTGGCGAGTATTGCCGGAGGCGCTGATGAAATTATGCTCCAAATTATTGCCAAGTTGGAGGGAATGCATGGATAAATTCTAGCCAACCATTTATTGAACCAGTTCGTTTTTTAGTACATTCGCCTTGGCAGGGATTATGGCAATTTTTATTACGGGATGGGCCATAGTCCCTGCGCTCAAACACTTACTATATTAAATCGTTATATTGCCTAGTTATTCCTTAATACCCCGTGCGGCCTAGGAAAGGACAGTTTTATTATGAGGATTTCACAGTCATTAATACGGTCGGCCATCGTGGTTCCTAACCAAGTTGCCACATCATTTAACGGTCGAGAACAAACTTATGTTGAGCTACAAAATCGTGTCGCTAAATTAGCCGGCGCATTGCAAAACCTTGGTATCAAAAATGAAGATCGCATCGCGTTGTTGATGCTCACGAGTGATTATTCCATCGAGTTATTTTATGGGATTCCGTGGGCAGGTGCGGTGGTTGTGCCGCTGAATATTCGTTTGACAGTGCCAGAGTTAATATATCAACTAAATAATTCGGGTAGTAAAATTCTGGTGGTGGATGATACTTTCGCCAAGATGTTACCTGCCTTACAGCCCGGACTTGAAACTATTGAACATATTATCTTTACCGGTGAAGGCGAAGCTCCCGCCGAGACTCTTGCTTACAACGACTTAATCGCAGATGCATCGGCTGTTAAAGATGCTGGACGCGGTGATGATGATACGCTCGGTATCTTCTACACAGGCGGAACCACGGGTACACCCAAAGGTGTCATGATCACCCATAATAACATGATGCATCAGTGCTTAGCCGTGGGCTATACGTTGCCGCGTGAACCCCTGCGTTGGCTCACCGCGACGCCTATGTATCATGTCACGGGTGCTATTCCCGCTTACGCAACTGTTTTTTGGAGTGGTATTCACTTCTTGCGCTCCACTTTTGTCCCCGAAGATACGATTACCTGTATCGAAGAATTCAACATCAATATCACCATTATGGTGCCGATTATGTTGAACATGGTCTTGCACGATCCAGCTATGGCAGAACATGACTTATCATCGTTAGTCACGCTCTTTTATGGTGGGTCGCCCATGCCTGTGGCTGTGATTGAAAAAGCCCGTGCCATACTTCCGGGTTGCAATCTTTACCAAGTCTATGGCATGACCGAAACAACGGGCGGCGTTACTTATTTAATGCCCGAAGATCATGTTCCTTCCCGTGAGGTTGTGAAGTCTGCGGGCCAACCCTTTGTTGGGTCTGAAGTAAAAGTTGTTGACTTGAACGGCAACGATGCTGAACGTGGCGCAATTGGTGAAGTAGTGATGCGTGGTCCATCCGTCATGAAGGGCTATTGGAAGAAGCCCGAAGTGACCCTAGAAGTTTTGCGCGATGGGTGGATGCATAGCGGTGATTTAGGCTATATGGACGAAGATGGTTACATCTTTGTGGTTGATCGTCTCAAAGACATGATTATTACCGGTGGTGAAAATGTCTATTCAGTTGAAGTTGAAAATGCGATTTACAAATATCCCGGTGTCGCGCTCTGTGCCGTGATTGGTGTTCCCGATGATACATGGGGTGAATCCATTCATGCCAGCGTACTCCCCGCACCGGGGCAAACCATCACCGCCGAAGATATCATGGCGCATTGCAAAGAATTGTTGGCCGGATATAAGTGTCCCCGGAGCGTTGAAATTCGCACCGAACCATTGCCGTTAAGTGGGGCTGGCAAGATTCTGAAGCATGTTTTGCGTGCCCAGTCTGAAGAACAACCCGTCTAGATAGCTAAACTTTATTTTTAATTAGGAGGATTTTCCCCATGAAAAATCGTCGTCTTTTTGTAGGAGTTATTGTTTTAGTTTTGGTTAGTATGGTGGCTCCCAATGTTGTCGCTAGTCAACCCGCCCCGGCTGGACCTACCCACATCAGCCAAATGACAGAATGTGAAGAAGATCTTGACGGTAAAACCATCATTTTCTATCACTTTGGTGATCTGAGTGGTGCGTATAGTTTTATATCCTTGCCCTTGGTGGCTGGCCTGAATGATGCTGTTGATTATTTCAATGAAAACGGCGGCATTTGCGGGGCAGAAATTGCGGTTGAATACCGTGACACAGGTGGGGATACCGGCAAAGCGCAACAATTCTGGGATGAATTTGCGGCTATTGAAGGTGAAGCGGCTCCCAAAGTAATCTTCTTGTACAGTAGTGCTGATTCTGAATTACTACGTGATCAAGCCGAAGAATTACAAATTCCCATTATGTCAGCCTCGGGCAGTGAATTAGCCCTTTACGGTGAAAACGCTGATGATCCGGGCTGGGTTTTCTCGAATATTCCGCTCTATACCGATCAATTCGGTCTATTCTGTGAATATATCAGTGAAAATTGGGATCAATTTGGGATTGATGGTGATCCTGTAATTGGTCACTTGAGCTGGGCCGGTGCTTTTGGCGCTTCCAGTGATACCCCGAATACACGCGCTTACTGCGAATCGCTAGGCATTGGCTATGCTGGCGCTGAATATTTCTTGCCAACCGCGAGTAGTGTGGCTGAACAAATGCAAACTTTGCTCGATGGTGGAGCCAATATTATTTACACGACCTCATTGGCAACGGGTCCGGTTTTAGTCGCCAAGACGATTTCTGGCGCTGAATTGCAAGGTCAAGTTTTGGTCGCTGGTACCAATTGGGCCTTAGACACATCGGTTATTGGTTTAGGTGGGGCAGACGTCGCGGGTCTGGTCGGACCATTGCCGTATCTTTGGTATGATGACCTCGATAATGCTGGTGTTAATTTGGTTTTGAACACGTGGTTGACCAAGCACTTGGGTCCAGCCGGCGATGATCCTGAAGCCCAGCGCGCCGCTTTGGGTACACGGAATATTGTATATCTCTTGTCCTTCGCCGTTATCGACGCCTATGTTGAAGCAATGACAATTACCGTCAACCGCGTTGGCTATGAAAACCTGACTGGGGCGGCTTATTATGAAACCTTAACTGGCTTTGAATATGCCGCGCTCGATGGCGTTCTCACGTTTAGCTATAGTGAAGATTTACGTGCGCCATCCTCGGCACGGATTGGCCAAATTCAATTCGTAGAAACGGATGATGGAGTTTTTCCAACCATTGCACCTCTAACCGACTTCCGTGATACACCCGATTTACGGGGTAGTGTGGAACTTGAATAATATTTCTATGCTTCGCTAGAAAATAGGAAAGGGCATGACGTTGAAATCATGCCTTTTTTTGTTGTTTATGAGAGTAGTCAGATTTTCAATTAACCGAGTGAGTTTGTGTCAATGCATTGGACGGCTTGGCTGGCCAGCGCTTTGACGCCATAGATCAGGACGGCGAACCGCTCATCTGATGTGTGCCCAAGTTTGTAACGGGCATAGATTTGCTGAAGGATGACGGCTAGCTTGAACAAGCCATACACATAATAGAACACAGGATTTTGGATGGTGAGACCGCGCGTCTCTTCATAGAGTTGTACCAATTCGTGGCGGGTCGGATTTCCCGGCAGATGACTTATATTGAGTGCCATGCCCTGTAAAAATTCATTGTCATTCGACTGCACCCAATAGCCCAGTGTCGTACCAAGGTCCATCAAGGGATCGCCAATCGTCGCCATTTCCCAATCTAAAACGCCGATTATCTTCGCTTTGCCGTCCTTTAAAGTTGTCGGATCAAGAACCATATTGTCATACTTATAATCATTATGGATTAAGCTATGCGGCTGGTCATCTGGCAGGGTGTGGTTTAACCATGCACTGATTGCCTCCATTTGCGGAATATCATCTGTTTGCGCTTTTTGATAGCGGCGGATCCACCCTTCAACCTGACGTTCAACATAACCGGCACCCCGACTGAGATCATTTAGGTCAGTGGAATGAACATCGATAGCATGGAGTTGCGCAAAATTCTGCACAAAAGACTCGGCAATTGTTTTCATCAAGGATGCTGATGGATAGGCAGATGGAGCCATTTTTCCGCGTAAAATCACCCCTGTGATGCGTTCCATCACATAGAAAGGTGCGCCTAAAACTGACGTGTCTTCACAATAGGCAACAGGTCGCGGTACACGGGGATAGATGTCTATGAGATTGGAGAGAATACGATATTCGCGCCCCATATCATGCCCCGATTTGACATTAGCCCCAAAAGGTGGACGCCGGAGCACCAATTCTGTAGTGCCGACAGTAACTGCATAAGTCAAATTGGAGTAACCACCGGGAAATTGCTGAATTGTGATAGCGCCAGTTAAATCCGGTACGTTAGCTAGCAGATAGGCCAAAAGTGCTTGCGCATCAAGGGATTCGTTGGCGCGTATGTCAGTCGGCTGGTCGATATTCATAAGTCTATCCCTGTGACATGCGGAGGCTGACTCCGTATTTTTTAAGTTCTTCACGGGCGACCACAAATTTGTGGACTTCATCCGGGCCATCATAGATGCGGGCTCCACGTTCATGACGATACCAATAGGAGAGAACGGTATCATCCGTGATGCCTAGTGCACCATGCACTTGAATAGCGCGATCTAAAACAGTCATCAAGACATTAGCGACATAAAATTTAATTGTACTAATGGCCACACGCGCTTCACGCTGACCTAATTCATCAATTTGACGGGCGGCATCCATCACCATCAGGCGGGCGGCATTGATTGTGGCGCGACTTTCGGCGATCCAATTTTGAATCGTTTGGCGGGTGGCCAGTGGATTGCCAGCGGATAGCTCTCGCGTAGCCGCGCGTTCACACATCATATGAAAGGCTCGTTCAGAGATACCAATCCAGCGCATACAGTGATGAATACGACCCGGTCCAAGACGCTCTTGGGCAATAGCAAAGCCTGCACCCTCCTCGCCTAGCACATTACTAACCGGGACCCGGCAATCTTCATAACGAATTTCAGAGTGGCTAAAGAATCCCAAACCTTCATCGCCCATAATGGGAATGCGTCGCTCGTGAATATAACCTGTGGTGTCGGTCGGCACAATAATTTGACTAGCTGTGTTGTAGCGGGATTCGGCATGTGGGTCTGTAATTGCCATTACAATCGCAAAGGCGGCTCCATCAGCGGCGGTTGAGAACCACTTATGACCGTTGATGACATAGTCAGCGCCATCACGGACCGCTGTTGTTGACATTTTGACAGGATTAGAACCCGCATGTTCAGGTTCAGTCATGCTAAAACAGGACCGAATATCACCATTCGCTAGCGGATGTAGCCAGCGTTCTTGTTGTTCAGGCGTACCAAATCGATGGAGAATTTCCATATTCCCGACGTCGGGCGCTTGGGCATTGAAACAAACATGGCCTAAAGGTGACCACGCCAAAATCTCGCTTATTTGGGCAAAATCATGGAGATTGAGTCCCATGCCGCCTAGTTCTTCGGGCAGATGGGGAGCCCACCAACCATTTGATTTTATCTGAGAGCGTAACTGTTCGACAGCATTTTCGGCTGTCACAAAATCACCGATCAATAAAGGTGCTTCAGCTAAAGTTATTTCTTCGCGGACAAAGTCGCGAATATCCTGCAATATTTGGGAATTCATCATGGCTCCACAAAATAAATTTAGATAGTGGTTAAAAAATAAATAATGCTATGAACGGTACAACTTTCGCCAATGTATTAGGCACTAACACATCATAACCAATAAAAATGACTTACCCCCGTAATTCATCATTATCGGCCCCGATTGCTGGCGCGGGTGATAGCGGTGGTTGCGGTACATCAACTAACCGGACAGGTGAGCGCGTATAAGCATGATCACTGGCATCCGTCACTAATAACTCACGGGCTTGCACACCGGGATCTTCAGCCGCCTCGATAAGATCTAAAATAGGGGTGCAACAGACATCCGCTCCGGTTTCTGCTAATAAAGCCACCCATTCGTCCCGTGTTTTAGATTGGAAAAGGGCGGTTAACTCGTCATATAACCACGGTTGTTTATCGGGAATAAATTGGGCTGGCAATAAGTCAGGTCGGGCGACGGCTTCGCAAAATCCTTGAAAGAACTTGAATTCCAACGCACCTAAAGCCATTTGTTTACCATCGGCAGTCTGATAGATATGATAACATGCGAGGCCACCCGATAGCATTTCTCGCTGAAAAGTGGCCGTGTGACCACGGGCGATTGCATCGGCCCGCACCATGATGCCCGAGATAAGCGCACCATCTAACAAGCCAATATCGATGACTGCACCTTGGCCCGTGCGTTCCCGCCGAAATAGGGCCGCCATAATAGCGTTAGCCATACTAAACGCACCAAGGGCATCCGCGGTTTGCGCCGAGGGTGGAGTCGACAATCCATTCAGCATACCAGCATAGCCCATATAATTGAGATCATGGCCGGCCTCATATTTGCGCTCACCTGTGGCCCCATAACCATTTAAGGAGCCAATGATCAGACAAGGGTTTATTTCTTGCATTCGTTCTGCACTCAATCCGAGCCGATCTAAGACGCCGGGTCGAAATGAGTTGAGTACAACATCCACTTTAGGTAATATGGCGAGCAATTGTTCAACATCAGCTTCATTCTTGAAATCTAAGACCACGCCGCGTTTGTTGCGGTTTAAGACTTCAAAACTCGCGGGACTCATCTGTCGCCAATAATCACCACCCGGTTGCTCAACCTTGATTACTTCGGCACCCAAATCAGCCATAATCAAAGTACATAATGCGCCCGGATATAAGCGCGTCAAATCAAGCACGCGGATACCATTTAAGGGTTGGTTGGGGTCATTCATCGGGATTACTCCTATGGGCAATAAGTAAATGAGTTTTTAATCTCAAATCTTAGGTGGGAATGAGTTCAAAAACTGGGCGAACAACAAGAACAATCGTATACCGGGCCATTTCTTCAGGAGATACTTCCATATCACTCTCCACCCAGAAACGAATCAGTGATAACGATGCCGATACCGTATGGGTGATAATGATTTCTTCAGGAATACCAACCTTCTTAAAAACACCACGACTAGATTTTTGAGTGAATTCGATTAAGGGTTCAATCAGCTCTTGATAATTGGGCGCACGAAAGAGAACGCGATATAAATCAGCGTGTTCGCCAATAATCTTGTACCATTGGAGTAAGTTGGCTTCAACAACATCTGGATTGCGGCTTGGGATCATGACCCCCTGCATCTCATCGGTGATATCTTTTAAAATATCATGAAGCAATGATTTGAGATCGCTATAGTGCCTGAAAAATGTTCGATAACCGATTTCGGCACGATCTGTTACATCGCGGATACTGGTATCTTCAAAGCCTTTTTCAATGATTAACTGCGTAAATGCTTCTTTGAGTAAACGACGGGTACGTTGTACGCGTAAATCCTGATTATCCATGATGAAAAATGATCCGTTCCATTAAATTGATATATGGCACACTAAATGACATTTGGCGTATTGTGCGCCATATTGTATCAGATCCTAGCGCAAGTTGCAAGGACACAACCACCTTTTAAATAGGCCCGTTATTAGCTGGCTAGTGGATTATTGTAGGCTTAAAATTGTTAAAAATTAATCGGATTTGCGGCATCTGTACATTATGACATCTTCTATCATGGGCGGATTCCCTTGATAATTTTGGTCAGCCGTTCGAGCTTACCACTTTAGCTTTTATCAGCCAAAATGCCACCGTTGCCTGTAGATCATTACGATAATTATGTATAAATATTATTTATAATATAGACGATGCCATGTGAATTTATTCTTAAATTGTTTATCAACACTAAAGTCATAGTATTTGTGATATACTTCACTAAGTAAAAATAATTATAATGTTGCTAAATTTAAATATCTTTAGCTTCTTCTAGTTGGGAATGTAACAAACAAATTTGCCCTTATAGGTTAACTATTCTCTATATACTGCAGAAGTATACTGTCAAAGACTCTTGGTGGCACGCGGTTCAGTCACGATGATTAAGTAGCTATTAGTAATAGCGTCGCTGTTCTGATAAGACCGATTTTGCCCGATGTTGCGACTTTATTTAGCTGTGGGTAATGAAGAGATATTTTGCCTATATTTTAATGACTAGCAAGTTTAGGAGGAATAATTGGCTAAGCAAGATAATTTATATAAAGAACAATTTGATTTACTAAGTTATGGCACTAATGAATATGAGCAATCTGCCGATTTTATTATCAACACAATTTTACCGAAATTACCAAACCAAAAAAACTTCCTTGATATCGGCGCGGGGTCAGGGAATCTGAGTAAACCCATTGCACCATTTTTTCAACAGACAACAGTCGTGGAGCCCAATAGTTTCTATTATGCAGAACTCCTAGAGTGGTCATCTAGCAATAATGTTCAGATGGATGGTTTTAATGGTGACTGGCTAGAGTCGCAATTGAATGTTTCGGCTGATTTAACACTACTGGCCCATGTTTTGTATTTTGTTGCTCCAGAAAAACGGGCTGATTTTATTCGTAAAGCCTATGATTGTGTAAAACCTGGCGGTTATATGGTTATCATCCTGATCTCTGTTACCAGCGGTATCACTCAACTATACCGAGGTTTACTGGCGGATGCAGATTATCGTGATATGCCTTCAATTGAATCGGTTGCGGTAGATCTACATGCGCAAGGCTATGAATTAACGCACTTAGATCTATTTGATGCAGACATACAATTGCCAACCCGCCAAGACCTTATTCAATTGATTGACTTTGTTGCGATGGAAAAAGTTGATTTCAGCACGCAAGAGTGTGAAGCCTATATTGATCGGCATTTGCGCAATGGAGACGCCTATGCAATCAACAGCAACATCGGCGTATTGACTATTCATAAAGCCTAATTTTGTATCAAAACCAATATCAGGGAGACAATCATGAATAGGGAACAATCCAATGAAACGCTTGTTGAACACTTGTTTCAGTTTAAAGCGCAATTTGATTTGTTATCCAGTTGCACCACAGAATACATGACAACTGCTTTGCACATTGTAGACACAGTTGTGAAAAATTTGCCGCAACAGACGCATTTGATAGATGTGGGCGCGGGGCGTGGCAATCTCGCTAAACCACTCTCTAGCTATTTTGAGACAACCACTATCATCGAACCAAATCAATTCTATCACGATGAAGTTTTGGCATGGGCGGAACGAAATAGTCGCACATTCCACGGAGAAAATATAGATTGGTTGCGTGCTGATATAGTGCAGACGCCTGCCGATCTTGTGCTGATGTCGCACGTTATGTATTATGTTGACAAATCTCAGTGGTCAGTGTTTATCCGCAAAGCTTATGATCTTCTGCGACCGGGTGGCCAGATTGTTCTTATCCTAAATTCACGGGAGAACACGGTCGGCGATTTATACAAACAATTTCTACCGATGGAAGAGTGGTCCCAGATTGCGTCAAGCGAAGCCATTCTTGAGGCTTTACGAACTGATAATTATTCTGACGTGCAGGTTAGTGACTACGACGCAAATATTGTTGCCCATTCACAAGAAGAAATATTTGAACTCATTGATTTCTTACTCCGCCACCGCGTGGACTTCGCCGATATAGAGAATCAAACGATACGCGAGAAATATGCCGAAACTTACCTGCGTAACGAGGATAATTATGTTATCTGGACAGGTGGTCATCTTATAACGATCAGCAAACCACATCAATCTGTTGAAGACGAAGCTGTGCTGGAAGATACCTTCAATCCAGAACGCAATAAACTATACAAAGAACAATTTGATATTTTGACGTTTAACACCCAAGAATATGACGACATGCGGTCTTTTCTGCGCAACCAGATTTTTCCGAAATTGCCCGCAATGGGGCATTTTCTAGATATTGGCGCTGGACGCGGCAACTATGTCCGTCATTTTAGTCAAGAATTTACACGGACAACCATCGTTGAACCTAACGATGTGTTCTTTGGGGAGATACAGACGTGGGCACGTGAAAATAATGTTGATATTGAGGGACATAATTGCACATGGCAAGATGTGGAATTTGATGCCCAAGTTGACCTTCTTTTAATGTCCCACATGCTCTATTACGTTCCTCAAGCAGAGCGACTGGATTTTATTCGAAAAGCTTATCAGCATTTGAAACCAGGCGGATGTTTAATCATCGCCCTCAATGCAGAAGGGGACGGCACGCGCGAAATATATAAGGCGTTTTGTCCACCAGATATGTATGCTAGCATGCCGAGCGGTGAAGAAATTGCCCAACTCATGCGCGACAATGGATTTCCCAATGTTCAAGAGGAATATGTTCCGGCAGAAATATCGGTGCCGACAATGAATGACTTACATATGCTGATTGACTTTCTTCTCCTGCGGAAAATTCCTTTTGAAACCGCTAAGCAGATTAAACATCGTCAGGACTTCATAGAAGCACATCTCATACGGGATGGTAAACTCGTCCTCAATAGCGATAGCACCATTGTTGTTGTGCAGAAGCCCGATGCTTAAATCAATATGATCAAATAGTCAAATCAACAATCTAAAAAATGCCCATTTAGAGCAATTTTGCATTGAATGGGCATTTTACGTATGAGAATTTTTTATTGGACACAGGATTTGGCTAGAGAGTTTCCCAAACCCCTTTTCCAGCAAAGATACGCTGAAGTTGATCTGGAAAGCGCTCTGAATTTAAGGGTTTACCAATAAAACCATCAAAGCCAAGTTTATGGGCCTCGGTTAATTCGCTTACATGGACTGAATAGGCAATAATTGGTATTGCGTCTAAATGCGAATCAGTACGTAATTTTTCAAAAACCTCAAAGCCATCCAGCGTTGGCATTTCTAGATCAAGAAAAATGATATCAAGTTGATTGAGATTATCCAGTGTTACATCCAATTCTGTAACATCATCGATATGTGTACTTGAAACATCCTCTTTTTCCAGCAAACGTACCAAAACACTAATGTTTTTGGCATCATCATCTACAATTAGGGCATGTTTTGTGCTCATAAGTTTATCCTCTATGTACCAAGCTTATCTATTTTTTGAGAAATCGCCTGTATACCAGACTTTTTCCCCATTCATGACATTCCACAGTTGTTCCGGAAACAAATCAGCATCGATGGGTTTGCTAATAAACCCATCAAAACCAAGTCGTTGCGCTTCAGGCACAGCATGAGAAGGATCAGCGGCAGATACTGCCACAATAGGTACTTGCTCAAGTTCAGGGTGTTCACGTAACTGCGTAAAAACATCAAACCCACTGACATCATTTGGCAACATCAGATCAAGGATGATAATATCAACTTTATGATGTTTCTTGATATTGTGAATGGTATCCACACCCCATCTATCAAAGCTCGTTAAAGCCCCATGCCGTTGCATCATGACCTGGTAGATTACGCGATTCCGTCTATCATCCTCAACAATGAAAATCCATTTGCCTTTTAAATCCATAGCCTGCACCTCAACTCATTATTTGCCAGATGTGTTCACCGTTTACGATTTGCCCCAAAATTTCTGGGAATGTATCAGAATTTACGGGCTTAGCAAGGCACCCATCAAACCCCGCTGTTTCAAGTTTTTGCACTTCTTCGTTCATTACGCTAGCCGTTAGCGCGATTACAGGTGTTTCTTTGAATTGATCTGAGTCACGGACCATTTCCAACATTTCAAAACCGTCGTAGGGTGTGACGTGAATATCGAGAAAAATAACACTTGGTGGTGGCGTCAGATCATGTAATCGCTCAGTAAAATCATAACTATCTTCAAACATTGTGACATGCTGAAGTTTAAGCCTGCTCTTGAGTAACACTTTCATGACTTTACGACTAAGCGCTTCATCTTCAACATATAAAATGATAGGTTCATCTTTCATTGCCAATTTCTCCGATACAATCGCTAAATTACGTTAACTTACTATATTTGGTTCCAACCGATCAGATTTGACAGGAAGGGCGACATAAAAAGTGGAGCCTTTATTAGGTTCACTTTCGAGCCACAAACGCCCGCCATGAATTTCGACCAGGCTTTTGGAAATCGGGATACCTAGGCCGGTTCCCCCACCTTTGCGTAATCCCGACGAGGTCTGTTTAAAAGCCTCAAAAACAGCAGGTTGATCCTCTTTAGCAATTCCCAAGCCTGTATCTTCAACAGCAATGATGATGTCTCCGCCATCTTGCTTCGCACGAACTTCAACATAACCTTTGTCAGTATATTTCACAGCATTTGACAAAATGTTCAGTAAAATTTGACGAACACGTTGTTCATCAGCGCGAATTTGGGGAAGATCTGCTGTAATAGTGTTGCGGATTTCGATGGGTTTATCATTTAACATAGCTTGCGCCATTGACATAACAGATGTCAGTATTTGGGTCAAATCAACGTTTTCACGAACGAAGAGATTTAGCGAATTTGCCTCGATCTTAGACATATCGAGTACATCATTGATGAGGTTTAGCAAGTGCTGAGCACTATCAACAACTTCAAACAACGTTTCCTTTTGTTCTTCATTCACATCCCCAAAATCACCGAGTGCCACAAATTTTGTGAAGTTGATGATTGCGTTCAAGGGTGTCCGTAATTCATGCGACATGCTTGCTAAAAATGCCGATTTTACTTGATCTGATTTTTCGGCGGCTTCACGAGCTTTTTGGACTTCGACAATCTGTTTATTCAAATCATCAATGAGTGATTGCAGTCGGTTGGCTGTATCATTGAATACTTGGCCAATCGATTGAATCTCAAGCACATTCGAAGCAGATGCCCGTATAGCAAGATTGCCTTCAGCAAATGCTTGTAATTCGCCTGTCAGTTGACGTACAGATAAAGCGATCTGGATAATCATCGCTGTAACAACAAGAGTGGTAATAACGCCGATACCAAGCAAACCATTGGAAATTTGTTGATTATCGGCCCTATTTTGCTCTTGCAATGCTTGTAAAGCACCTACAACACGATCTGAAAACGTGAAGAAAGAGATGCTTTGATTATTGATTTGGGCCAGCAAAGCGCTACGATCCTCAGGCGAAGCTTCAAGAAAGTCTTCTAGCACGCTTTTGTAGCTCGCCCACTCTTCATCTAACGTGTCAAGCAGAACAATTACCTCTGGGCTATCAATAGCCTCTGTTTCAGCATTCCCATTGCGTAGGATATTTTGATTCTCATCAACATTCGCGATAGTCTGTCTCGTGAGCGCTTCAATATTTGTCTGTTGAACCTCATCTGTTGCCGTATCTAGACGTTGGGCTAATGAAGACAAGAGATAAGAGTTGGATCGCTGAAGTGATGCCAGTTCAATTTGCGCGCCCGATGTATTGAGTTGATCGACAGAGCGTGCATTAATGACGCTCCATGCCACTGACAGGCCGATCAAGACAAATAACACCAAGACCAGCCGAAACTGTAAAGACTGAACTAATCTTGTCATAATTTATGCATTCTCAGACTTCTTTAGAAGCAAAGGTGCAATACCAAATGCGAGTACAATTAGGCCGAGCACTCCGCTTGCTAACGGGATATACAAACCATACAACTTAAGGTCATTGATACGGTCCTTGATGACATCTGCCCGCCGGATGAGATCATCACCCGTTGTTTCACCACTCCAACGTTGTAAACCGTAGAGCTTCTCACCATTCGCATCAACAACGTAATCGCCGGGACAGTATTCCCGATATTTCAAAACTTCACCCGTACGGGGTTCTACCCAGAAATCTGCCTCGAAGTCAAAACAGACAACTTTTTGCCCTTCCTCAAGTTCGATGTAATCGTAGGCGAGGGTGTTGTCCAAATCTTCATGATAGATAAATTTATAGGTCGTGATGTCTGATACTTCCTCTTCCTTTTCAAATTTCATCGGAACGCCTTGATAAGTGGAATTCCGATAGTTGTAGGTCTTTTTCTCTGTATTCTCAGGAAAGAGGAAATAGTCATCTTGATAAGCTTCTTCAGCATGTTTGACTGTTTCTCGATCAACACTGATTGAATAGGTCAGTTCCCATAACACTGTATTGGTGGCCGGATCGGTCTGGCGATATTCATCGTCAATTTCAGCCGTATCACCATCTATCTTGGTAACACTCATACTACGTTCCGTAATAGTGATAGGATCATCATCCATTGGGGTATCTGGAAACGCACCGGTTTCTTCATCGGCAAAGGCGGTTGTCCCAAGGATATTGACATCCCAGGTCCAATCTTCGGTGAATCTTTCTGTGAAGGTGCTACTCAACACCAAGATCCAAATCGCTGTAAATAGTAAAAGAACAATACCTAAACTTACAAAACTTCGACGCATGACAAGTTATCTCCCTTAGTCATTTCATATTTAGAATCTATTTACCATAAATGGTTATTTTTTGAAATGAATTTATTAAAACATTCTCAATGATATTAATTAAAATATTTAAGAATTTTTTATCTATCATAGAAATTATATAAAAGTTGTTTATATTTTGTTTGTATGTTCATTTATATGATGCCATTTTTAATAATGTTTGTCATCAATTTTGGTCAATTTGGATTAATTTCTTAATTCTTTGTGGTAAAACATTTTTTCTAAATGAATTGGTGATCAAAAGAATTCGAGAATATTTGTAATGGTTTATTCAGTAAATGTAGCTGATTCGGCAGAGCTATAAGGCTATTGAACCGCATAGATTCAAGGTATTTAAGTCTATGTCGGTTTAGCGCAACATGGACACATGAGTGGCAAAAATAGTGGAGAAGAAAAATGGGTAGGTAAGTAAACGAAATTATTGCTGAAGTAAGGGCTTGAACAATCTAACATAAAACATGTCGGAAATATTCCAGCAAAGACAAGATACAGAGGTTCTAATGGCGTATCGATTACAACCCTTGCTAATCAGTTTGACTTATCTCCACAGCGAGTGCATCAAATTGTTCAATTTCGGAATCAAGCATTACTTATAGGTGCACGCACCGTAATGACTGTGCCTTGTCCAGGTTCCGACGTAATTTTCAAATATGCACCAATAAGCGTTGCGCGCTCGTACATGCCCATAATGCCAAAGTGATTGTGGCGGGCTCGACTCAAATCAGCGGCATGACTGGGCACATTAAAGCCTTGACCATTGTCTTTAACAGAGACCTCGACTTCGTTTTCAGTAAAACTAATGGAGAGAGACATTTTATTAGCCTGACTATGTTGCCAAGCATTGTTCAATGCTTCTTGGGCAATACGATAAATGACAATTTCTTGTTCAGAAGATAAGCGCTGGGGGGTTCCTTG
>JBNLCD010000047.1:0-17345 GCA_050303635.1 Anaerolineae bacterium | reverse complement strand
TCAAGATTCAGATTACGAACAATTTATAGTAACGATACTCAATATCCTAAATAGCCCTGTCTCAGGTAGAGTCTTAGCGCATATTGACGTTGCACTGGCGTATGCTGGGGCTAGGGTAATTCCTCTTATACTTGAGCATTTACCAGCGATAGATAGATCAAATCAACCAACAATAGCTGTGAGACTTGCCCAGTTAGCTGGAAATGATACCAATACTGTTCTAACTGCATTAACTTATATCCCGAATCGGGAGTTTCTCATGGATATCCTTACGTTGAAACAAGTTCTCACAAATACTGATGATCCAATTATTAAGCAGAAAATACAAACGATCTTAAATATTGATTCAGATTAAACGGAAAATTTGTGTGTCTTTCAGCAAGAATAGAATAAGCATAATATTTTGGGCGCCATTTACAATTCCTACTATTGAAGACTCAAATAGTGCGTGAAACTTTGCACACAAGAAAACTTTAAAAGTTTCTCTATAATATGACTTATAAAAGCTAAAAAATTAGCCGAATCACTTATGAATTTGTGCAGAACTTCACAAGCGATTTGGCTGTTTTGCCCATGAATATTGCTTGCACAGAATATTTGCAACGTATATCTTTGAAGTCCCTGTATGGTCTGTGAGAAAATTTTGTAAACACGCGCTTTTTGCTTCCAGCGTGTATAAAAATATGCAGGGCTTTGTGTTGATTAATTTAGGAGTTTTACAACCAATGATTAACCCCATTGCTAAAATTGAAGTGACTCCCAAACTTCCGCCCGAACTCGAACGTTTACTGGAGATTGCCTACAATATTTGGTGGGCATGGGATCACGAAGCACAAGCGCTTTTTCGGCGCTTAGATAACGAAACATGGATTGAATCAGAATACAATCCTGTTTTGTTACTTGGCAAAGTTAGTCAAGAAACTTTAGATAATGCGGTCAAAGATAAGTCTTTCATGACTCACTTCAAACTTGTCTGTGATCGTTACGATAAATACATGAATGCCAAAGATACATGGTATCGCGCCACTTATGGCGAAGATGAGCCATTTATTGCTTATTTCAGCATGGAATTTGGTTTAACCACTTGTCTCAAGAATTATTCTGGTGGTTTAGGGGTTCTGGCGGGCGATCATCTCAAGAGTGCCTCCGACCTTGATATTCCGCTGGTGGGGGTGGGTCTTCTCTACCAAGAAGGTTACTTCCAACAATACCTCAACCAGGATGGTTATCAACAAGAATCCTACCCACTCAATGATTATTCCAATATGCCCGTTCAACCCGTCTATACCAAAGATGGGCAACGCATGGTAATTACAGTTCCGCTCGCTGAGGAAACATTACACGCCTATGTGTGGCGGGTTCAAGTTGGGCGAATTGATCTTTATTTGATGGATGCTAATCATCCTTCGAACTCATCTGAACTACATGATTTGACAGATCGTTTATACGGTGGCGATCGCCGCACGCGTATTCAACAAGAAATTTTGTTGGGTATTGGTGGTTATCGTTTATTAAACCAGCTCGAATTCGATCTCAAAGTCGTGCATATGAACGAAGGTCACAGTGCCCTGATTGCACTGGAACGCATTCGCCTTCTCATGAAAGACCACCCCGAACTAGGTTTCCATCAGGCCAAGAATATTTTAGCCACCAGCAGTGTCTATACCATTCACACGCCGGTTCCCGCTGGTTTGGAACGGTTTGGTTATGACCTCATCGATGAATATTTTGAATGGTTATGGAAGGAACTCGGTTTAACCCGTGAAGAATTCCATGATCTGGGTCGCGAGCCAATGGGCGGTTATGATCTCTTCTCAATGCCAGTTATGGCGCTGAAGATGTCATCCTCCACCAATGGCGTAAGTGCCTTACATGGTGTGGTTTCACAAGATATGTGGACATGGATGTTCCCGCATGTTCCCACCAGCGAAGTTCCCATTGAATCAATCACCAACGGGATTCACATGCAAACGTGGGTTAGCGGTGAAATGGCTAGTCTCTTCGACCGCTATCTTGACCCCGCTTGGCGTGTCAATGCCGCTGATGAAAGTATCTGGCAAGAAGTAGATCGTATTCCTGACACCGAATTATGGCGGGCGCATGAACGTCGGCGGGCGCGCTTGGTTGCTTTTGCCCGGAATCGTTTGCGCAAGCAATTGATTCGCCGTGGCGTAGCTCAAGCCGAATGGGAAGAAGCTGAAGAAGTTCTCAACCCAGAAGCGTTGACGATTGGGTTTGCCCGTCGTTTTGCGACCTATAAACGGGCGACCTTGCTCTTCCGTGACCCCGAACGCTTAGCACGTTTGGTCAATAACAGCGAACGTCCGGTGCAATTTATCTTCGCGGGGAAAGCCCATCCCCATGATAAACCGGGTAAAGAATTCATTCGCGCCATTGTGAATTACTCACGACTGCCTGAATTCCGCCACTCTGTTATGTTCCTTGAAAATTATGATATGACCGTTGCTCATTATTTGGTGCAAGGGGTCGATATGTGGCTCAATACACCTCGTCGTCCTAAGGAAGCCAGTGGAACCAGCGGTATGAAGGTCATTTATAACGGTGGTTTGAACTGCAGTATTCTTGATGGTTGGTGGGCAGAAGCCTATTCACCGGAAGTTGGTTGGGCCATCGGTAGTGGCGAGCAATATGCCGAATCTGATGCCGAACTCCAAGACTACATCGAAAGTCAAGCGCTTTATAACTTGCTTGAACGGGATATTGTGCCACTCTTTTATGACCGTGGGCGCGATAACTTGCCGCGCGGTTGGATGGGTAAAGTGAAAGAAAGTATGCGTACCTTATCCGCTTTCTTCACCACCGATCGGATGGTTGAGGAATACACATCCCGCTACTACATGCGGGCCGCTGAGCGCTATAATGAGTTACTAGCAGGTGATTTGTCAGCCGGTAAAGAATACGCAAACTGGCGTAACAATGTTGACAAGCAATGGAAAAACATTGCCGTCAAAGATGTTAAAGTTTCTACCGATAACTTGCATGTGGGTGAAAACGCCGATGTTTCAGCGTGGGTCGATCTGGGTAAATTAACGCCTGAAGATGTTCGCGTTCAAGTGTATGCGGGTAAATTAGATACCGCCGGCAAATTGATTGATGGCACTGCCTTCACCATGAATTATGCTGGTGAAAATCAAGGTTCCGTCTATAAATTTGAACGTACGATTGAATTTGTGACCACTGGTGAACGCGGCTTATCCGTTCGTGTCTTGCCGAATGATCAGCAATTGACTAATCCGATTTTGACCGGATTAATTCACTGGGCTGGCTAGTTCATTCAATTCGCATAAAACAGAATGGGCTGAGTACACGCTACTCAGCCCATTTTTATTACCTATGTTTTGTATTCTTTGCTTGTTAGCGGCGTTTTTCGAGTTCCTCATCAATCAGTTGACTAACTACCTGCGCATTCCCCTTACCGCGCAAAATACGCATCACCTGACCCATCAAGAATTTAGCGACCTTTTCTTCGCCACCCAGCCAACGTTCCACTTCAGATGGATTCTCATCCAAGACATTCACCACCGCGTCACGCAAGACACCTTCGTCGGATTCTTGGGCTAAGCCTTTTTCCTTGACAATTGCGTCAGGTTCGCCTCCGTCCGCATAGACCATTTCAAGAACTTTCTTCGCCGTATTATTATTGATGGTGTTTTTGTTAACCAATGCAATCAAAGCAACCAATTTATCGGGAGTAGCTTTGATTTCGCCAATTTGTTCCCGTTCAAGACCATCATTATTCATCAAGCGGAAAATTTCGCCACTAATCCAATTCGACACAGCCTTGGCATCACCGCCGGCCGCCACTGCCGCTTCAAAATAATCAGCAATCGCGCGATCAGCAATCAAAACACCTGCATCATAAGCATTTAACCCTAATTCATTGGTGAAGCGGTCTCGTTTCGCATCCGGCAATTCAGGCATTTGGGTTTGAATTTTAGCGACCCATTCACGTGAAACTTCAACAACGGGCAAATCGGGTTCAGGAAAATAGCGATAATCTTCTGCATATTCTTTAGTCCGTTGGACAACCGTCTTTTGAGCTTGTTCATCCCAGCCCATCGTCACCTGTTGAACTGTTCCACCCGATTCCCAAACTTTGATTTGGCGTTCAATCTCACATTGGGTAGCTCGATACATATTCCGAATACTGTTGAGGTTTTTCACCTCTGTGCGCGACCGCAATTCATCGGAACCTTCTGGCCGCACCGAAATATTAGCTTCGACCCGCAATACACCTTTGCTCATATCTCCGGTATTAACACCTAAATATTGCAAAATCGAACGCAATTTACGAGCATAGGCTTCAGCTTCTTCCGCATTGCGGATATCGGGTTCAGTGACAATTTCGAGCAAGGGAATCCCGGCGCGATTGAAATCAACCAAACTACTGCCATCACTCAAATGGATCGATTTACCTGTGTCTTCTTCAAGATGGGCCCGACGAATCCGGATTCGTTTCGTGCTTCCGTCCGGCAAATCAATTTCAATCCACCCATTTTGCGCCAGTGGATACTCATATTGACTAATTTGATAGCCCTTTGGCAGATCGGGATAAAAATAATTCTTGCGGGCAAAAATATTAAATTCTGGAATTTCACAATTCAAAGCCAAGCCGACCATCATTGAAAATTCAATTGCCTGCTGATTAATTACGGGTAGTACACCCGGCATAGCTGTACAAACAGGGCATGTGGCCGTATTCGGTTCCGCCACTGTAACGTCAACAACCGGACAGGTGCAGAACATTTTACTGTGGGTTTCGAGTTCGGCATGCACTTCCATACCAATAACAGCTTCCCACGTAGCTGAAGGTGCTTGGCTCGTCATGAAACTTCCTTTTTAAATTCGATCTAGTTAAGAATATTGCCCTATCATACCAAATATAATTGGCTCACGGTGAGATATTTATTCAATTTCAATAGTCTCTAAAATTTCGAATGGACAATCAGACTCACAACTACTAGGACTGATTAGTTCAAGTTGGGAAAAATCATCCGTCAAAAAATGATAAATTTGGATACCAACCTGATATTTACCAGCAGGTAAGTCGCGAATATCTATAGCATGACTATCAAAATAATATTGGCCATCCATCCACGTTGAAGTTGGTGAAACCCCATTTAGTGGATAACTATCATGCTGTTCTTCAAGTGCACCGCCTTCATTCAGTAAAAAGACGGACACTGTGTAATTCTCCGTGATATCTTGCGAGGCAAGCCACATAAAATTAAGCGTGACCCAATCATCATACACAGTAATATCACTCTCCATCAAATCCATATCACCAAATCCAACAATAGGGACTGTTGTTTCCGGGATTTTGTCAAACCGTATCATGCGAAAACGGTTATGGGGAGCAACAATATCAGCCATTTGAACAAATCCATAAGAATCGAACTTCGCTTGATAATCAGTCTCATCCCAGTTTTGGACCAATATCCATATCCCATCATGTTCATTAAACATATTATCGGCAAAGTTTTTAGGATAACCAAACCCTTCATAGTACAATGTAGCACGCCCAAACAAATAAGCATCGCTCTGCCAATTAGTTGATTCCTGAGCATAATAGGCCAACGGCAAATTATCCAATCCGACACTAGCGAAAATTACATCATCCTGATCCGTTTGCTCAACAACAGGTCTGACAAGTTCTATCCAATCAGTTTCAGGAAAAGGTGCAAAATGTGTGGTTAAGAGTGAAACCCCAATTAAAACAGCAAAGGTTAACATCCCTATATAACGCGGTAACTGAGAAATCGTAAATGCTACAATAAGTATGAAGACGGGCACACTTGCAAACATATAACGCGGTGATAAGAGTGGCTTCACGGCATTTGCGCTAAAGGCTATGGCAAATTGAGTGAAAACGATTAGCGCCAATAACTTAATCTGTGAGCGGTACTGTTTGTCTTTATACACAAACCACCACGCGCCAATAAGCAAAATAAACAGTAACCAATTGGGATTTCCAATGATGGCCTCAATTAAATCTCCAAAGCCCCTAAAATTAGTTGGAAGTGCCCACCAAATATAAGCATCTCTATCATTTTTAAGCGTAAATTGATGATATAAAACGGGTAGCCACGGTACATACAATATCCCGATAGCGATAAAATGGAGGAGAAGCCGTCGATGCCAAATTAAAGTATATAAACCCAAACCGATAATTGTGAACAGACTCCAATAATGGGTGTAGATCATGGCTGTCCCAGCTAATACGAAGGCAATACCATTGGCATAAGTTGGTCGCTTAATTATTCGCCAATATAACCATAGCGTTAAGGTTACGAACATTATTCCAAGCATATACATGCGCGCTTCTTGCGAATATCGAAACACAAAATCGCTTAATAAGTAAAGGGTCGTTGCAATAAATGCTACTGATTGATTTAACAATTCTTTGCCCAAGCGATAAAACAAAGCGGTGCTTAAGATCGCAGAAAAAACACTTAAAAACCGAATAGCTAGCGTGGATTGACCTGCCAGATTTTGCCAAATATATAGCAATCCATAATATAAGGGCGGATGTACATCTGTACGATAAATAACGCCTTTGAGGTATGCAAAATCATGGTTTGTTGCATCGGCTGACCATATTTCATCAAACCAAAGCAAACGTGAATCTACTTTCAAAATATATTGGGTAGCACTGACTAAGAGAATACTTGTAATGAAGAATAAACCAAATTTTTGGGGAATTTTTGCTAAATAATTATTAAAGGTCAATTGACTACTCCAGAATAACTTACGAATTCTTAAAGCCTAAGAATTTAATGGCAAAAACTATATCAATCATCATAGAAAATGACAAGTGACACAAATTCGCTCAGATATCCTAGAACACGTCAGGAAAAAGCCACTTGATACAAGTACGACATCAAGTGGCTTTTCTTCTAACTACACATTTACTTCTTGTGTTTCATTTCGGTAGAGGACATAAGAATAGACTATCCCACCAAGCGCGGCAATCAAAACCATGCCGAGCAATACCCATACACCAAATTCAGGTGCAATCAGCATACTTGGAATAGTCAGTAACCCTGTCAGAACAAATAAACGTCCCATCATACGGTTGGATTTCCGCCACACAGTTTCGCTGGATAGTGTCCACGGTGTTCTGAGTCCGAAGAAAAAATTCGAGCGCGTTCGCCCCATCACATTCCCCATGCCTATCAACAATACGGAGACGCCAATCGTCGCCACATAAGGCACTAGATCTTCTTGCCATGTGCCTAGCAAAGTTGCGACGTGTATAACCCCCATGAAAACAACAATCCCAACAATGACTTGCTCATAAGTCTTGGCAAATTTGGTATACGCTTCACGACGGGGATCAACTTTCGGCAAAATTACGAACAATCCCCATAAAAATACTGTCAAAACAGGCATAAGCAAGACTGCGAACAAACGCGGGGAGGTGTCATCAACCTCGCCTTGCGCATTCCAGTGGGTGGGTACTTCATCGGGTAGCAGAAAATATATCACGCCACTGAAAATAAACATCAGGACAATAGTGATCGGAATAATCCGTGATAGTTTCATAACTTATTTCTCCTTCGGTTGGAATAATTCCATCAGCTCTTGCAGTGTTTCTTGCAAGACCGACGAGTTCAGGGCATACATAATGGTTTGCCCATCACGTTCTGTCACGACAAGTTCCGCATCTTTGAGCTTGTTCAAATGGTGCGAAATACTTGGTTTTGAAATATCAAATGCATCCGCAATTTCACCCGCTGATAAATCTCCATGATGAAGCATTTGGAGAATTTTTCGTCGGGTTGGATCAGATAGTGCTTGTAGTGTTTTACTCAATGGTAGGGCCATAATCACTTATTTAGACACTTGGCTAATTAGATAGGTAACTAAATACTAAATTAAAAAAATTCCCCTGTCAATAAAATTCGAGGGGAATTTGGGGGAACCCTAATAATTGGGGCTGTGGTTATGACCAATAGTAAATCATATAGCCATTTTGTTTCGGATCAGGTCGCCCTAAGTTAACAATGCGTTCGGAGTGAACCGCCAATGCTTGATATTGTTCACGCGAGCCAGCAAAGCGCACGATTTGCACATCATCGCTATCCTCCGGATTTTCTGCATCATCATCTTCATCGTCGAGGTCAAGCATCGGGAGTTCCCGTACTTCTAGATAGACTAGATCGGCGTCTTCATCATAGCCAATTCCCATCTGGCCAATACGGAACAAAGGCGTAATGGGTTCACGTAAATCCATATCATAGTCATTCAAGTTGATGGTTTTTGCTACTCGTTCTGGATTGCGCCGCTCAATTTCATTGAGTAATTCAGAGATAACCTGTGACATCCGACGAGCTTGTTCTTTTTCCATGATCATCGTGATCATCTGACTACCATCACTGGCTTGCAGGTTAAATTGACGTTTTCCCTTAGGGCCAACGGTACCTATCGTAATAAATTCGATAGGATTCATTTCAATCTGGGGCATACTTACCTATCCTTATTCATGTTTACTCGGCAAGTGACTCGTATCATTAATATATTCTATCATTGGGCGATTATCACCGAGACTCAAACTACTAATGGATGCTGGTGAAACAACAATGCGTTGAAACATATCAAGGTGCATCCCTAAATAGTGCGCCAAAATCATCTTAATCACATCACTGTGACCCACTAAGGCCACCGTTCCTTTGCGATGTGCATCATATAAGCGCTCCACGGTATCAACGGCGCGGGCCTGGGCACCTCGCATGGTTTCACCTTCCGGGAATTGCATTCTCGTCGGAAAATGTTGCACGGTATACCATGCCTTTTTCTGCGCTAATTTCGCAATTTTCGCGCCCTGCCATTGTCCATACCGCACTTCCCCAATGCCTTCTTCAACCTGAATATCAAGTTTTTCTTGATAACGGGCAATCGCTTCCGCTGTTTCCATCGTGCGTTCTAATGGACTGGCATATAACGCGGTGAGTTTTACCTTTTCAAGTCGTTGGCCCAGCGCATCAGCTTGATTATTACCTTCATCATTTAGATGGACGCCTGATGTCCAGCCGGCCAGTTTACCTGTTTTTACCCAATCGTTGACTGCATGACGTATCAATAAAAATCGTGTCAACCGCTCACATTCCCTTCCAGCACAACAAATATCCACTTTTAAGTATACAAGGGGAGTGCCCCATTCCTCAATAGTTAGGCCATATGAGAAGCATTAGTATTCAAAGAAAAACCCCTCTTACCAAATTAAGAAGGGTTTTACTTCAGCAAATATTGGCCGCTGATTATTTTATTCCTTGGGATTATCCAAACGGAAACCATGTCCCCGAACAGTTACCACATATTGATGCTCAGGATCAAGTTCTGTCAAGCGATCACGCAAACGACGTACTAGCGCATCAATCGCTTGTTCACTGACACCTTCACCCATTGCTTCGGGCCAGACGGCTTGCACAACTTCATCACGTGTACAAACTGCCCCTTCAGCATCATATAGCAATTCTAAAAGACGATATTGTGGGAGACTCAGCGGTGGATCAATTTCTTCGTCAGTAATAAAAACGCGTCGCGATTCACGGTCTAAACTTAACCGTCCTTTTTGGCGACGCATTTGTTCAAGCAAAACAGGTACGGTTGATTCGCTTCCGACAAAGATCATGGTCACGGCCATCGCTATTGAAATCTCATCGCCATCCCGTAATTGAATGGTTTCGTTTTCAATTTGGGTTTCATTAACCCATGTTCCGTTTTTACTACCGAGATCAGTAAGATAATAGCGGTCATCTTCATAATAGATCCGAATATGTTCACGCGATACCTGACGTTCAGGCAAAACTAGATCACATTCGCCACCGCGTCCGACGACATAGCTCTCTTTTTGAATTGCCCAGCGTTGCCCCATTTGTTCACCGTCTAAAATCATTAAGACAGGATGATCGGACGAATGCTCAGACATAAAAAAACTCCCTGTTATGCTGTTCTTCCCAGACGGTAAAATGGTACCGTCTTTATTAATCAAAATTGATAGTTAATTGTAGCGCAATTTTAAAAATTGTGCGCAATATATCAAAACTTACCCTATATTATAGCGGTTTTTTGACAAAATGGGGGATTTGCGAACCTGACATTTTCCTGATAAACAGGTAAATATCTTGTGCTCAAATTCGTCATCTTAACTAAGAGGGAAATTGTCAGCTTTGTGATATAATGAACAAATGATTGGAGCACTACTGGTCGGAGATAAAACCATGCGAAGCTATCAAATATTAGATGTTGCCACTGTTGATGATGACAATATTTTGAGCTTAACAAATTCTCAAGAAGATGTTAACCAGCCAAGTTTCACGATGAATCGTGAAGGCGCTTTTGTCAGTTCATCAACCAGCATCGGCCCTCTTGAAATTGCAATTCGGTTCCGCTATCAAGATTTTACCCGGCGGTTAACCCACTTGCATCCAGTTCCGGGATTAGCGGTGACTCGTCAAGTCGGCAGTGCCAATTCTTACTTATCTTTAGGTTTAACTCAGGATGAAAAATTGGTTTTGCGTCCTACAATCGTGGCGGATGCTGGTGGACATATCTCATTTAACTTAGTTTGTACCTCTGAGGTTCGTGAAGCTCTCTTGAAATGGTTGGAAATTGAATAGCGAATCTCGTCTAAGTTGAAAGCATTTGTTATCATTAGGTACGTTTTAAATAACGTACCTATTTTTGATTCTAAATAAAGTGAGTTTTGAACCCTCACCTGTATAGTATTTACTTGAAAGGATAAATGCAGTCATGGCATGGAAAACCCCCGATGGGCTCAAATATACCGAAAGTGATGAATGGTTCCGGATTGAAGGTGATACTGTAACATTAGGGATTACCGATTATGCCCAAGACCAACTTTCTGACATTGTATATGTTGAATTTCCCGATGTTGGTGATGAACTTGCCGCTAAAGATACATTTTGTTCGTTAGAAAGTGTGAAGGCCGCCGCTGATGTATACACCGCAATTGGTGGTACCGTCGCTGAAGTCAATGAAGCACTTGAAGACGAACCCGAAAAAGTGAATGAAGACCCCTACGGCGATGGTTGGTTGATTAAATTAACAGTCAGCGACACCAGTGCTCTAGACGGTTTAATGGATGCCAAAGCCTATGCTGAATATTGCGAAAACCGCGATCACTAAAAGCAGCGTAGGACGCGGATCAGCTTTTCCATATCCGCACATGGCACCCTTCAATGTTTGAAATGTAGTTTAAAAATATGGTTAAGTAGTCAAAGGATTCAGATCGCGTATGAGCTACATTCCCCATACGGATGCAGACCGAGAAGCGATGCTCAAGGCCATTGGTGTTGATTCAATGGACGACCTGTTCAGTGTCATTCCTGAAGAACATCGTTTCCCCGAATTAGATTTACCCGACCCCATGTCGGAACTTGAACTTTCTTCAGAATTGGAAGCGCTCAGTACATTTAATGTTGCGGCCCATGAATATGCAACATTCCTCGGTGCGGGTGCTTATAACCATTTTAGTCCTGCATTAGTTGGACAACTTTTGTTACGAGGCGAATTTTTAACCGCGTACACACCCTATCAACCCGAAGTCAGTCAGGGTACTTTGCAAGCCATTTATGAATTCCAAAGTATGATTTCCCATCTGACCGGAATGGACGCCGCGAACGCTAGCCACTATGACGGGGCAACAGCCTTAGCTGAAGCTGTCACTATGGCTGTCGCCGTTCATCGCGATAAACGTAAGAAGGTTGTTTTTGCACCTTCAATTCACCCCCAATATCGTGAAGTGGCGCGCACCTATCACCAAAATACGGGTGTCAAAATTACTGGCGATAAAAGCGGTAAAGTTGATCTAGTTGACTTGGTCGACATGATTGATGACAACACCGCTATGGTTGCCGTGCAATATCCAAATTTCTTCGGCCAAATCGAAGACTTCACCGAACTGGTCAAAACTGCCCAAAAGCATGATGCCCTGGTTTGCATTATTGCTGATCCAATTGCCTGCGCTATTCTCAAATCACCGGGTGAACTCGGGGCGGATGTAGTCGTTGGTGAAGGTCAAAGCTTGGGTGTTCCGATGAGTTTCGGCGGACCTTATCTTGGTTTCTTTGCAACCAAGAATGAATCAAAATATATCCGCAAGATCGCGGGTCGGATTGTCGGCGAAACCGTTGACGAAGAAGGTACCCGCGCTTTTGTTATGACTTTGCGCCCCCGCGAACAAGATATTCGTCGCGAAAAAGCCACGAGCAATATCTGCACCAATCAAGGCTTGATGGCCTTAGCGGCTTGTATCCATATGTCCGCATTGGGCAAACATGGTATGCAACAAGTGGCGAAATTGTCATGGCACAAAGCTCACTATGCCGCCCAACAAATTAATGCGCTCGAAGGCTATTCAGTTGAGCTGGATAAGCCCTTCTTCAAAGAATTTGTGGTGCAATGTCCCAAGCCGGTCAGCGAAGTCAATGAAGCCCTTCTAATGCACTTTGGCATTATTGGCGGCTATGATTTAGGTCAAGATTATGACCATCGTGAAAATCAAATGCTTATCTGTGTGACCGAAATGAACGGTAAAGATGAGATTGATACCCTCGTTAACGCCTTGGATGCCATTCAAAAGGGTGGCTTGTCCTTGCTTGCGCACGATCACGATCATCACCACGCACACTAGGAGGCTGAGAAAATGACAAATAGCAAACAAAAAGTGCTCGAACCACTTATTTATGAAATCAGCCGTCCCGGACGTGAAGGCGTTAGTTTACCTAAGGTCGATGTCCCTGAAACAGAAATTCCTGCTGACTTATTGCGTGATGATTTAGCCTTCCCAGAAGTGAGCGAACTTGAAGTTGTGCGCCACTTCACTCGCTTAAGTCAACTCAATCATGGGATTGATACAGGTTTCTATCCACTTGGCTCCTGTACCATGAAATATAATCCGCGCATTAATGAAGAAATGGCTCGTTTACCGGGTTATGCCAAGTTACACCCTATGCAAAGCGAAGGAACAACCCAAGGTGCCTTAGCCTTGATGTATCGTCTCCAAACATGGCTTTGCGAAATTGCTGGCTTCTCGCACATCAGCTTACAACCTGCCGCCGGTGCGCAAGGTGAATTTGCAGGTATCTTGATGATTCGCAAATATCATATTGATAATGGCGATGAAAAACGTACCAAGATTATTGTGCCTGATAGTGCCCACGGCACGAATCCGGCGACCACCAGCATGGCTGGTTTAGATGTCGTCGAACTCGAATCCAACGATCACGGTGCGGTTTCTGCTGAAAAATTACGTGAGGTTTGCGAAAAATACAAAGATACCCTCGCCGGTATGATGATTACCGTTCCGAGTACACTTGGTGTGTATGAAGACGAATTGATTGATGTCATCAATATCGTCCACGAATATGGTGGTCTGGTTTACATGGATGGCGCAAATATGAACGCCCTCCTTGGGATTGCCAAACCGGGCGAACTTGGCTTCGATGTTATGCATTATAACTTGCACAAAACTTTCTCAACCCCGCATGGCGGTGGTGGTCCGGGTTCTGGTCCAGTGGTTTGTAATGAAAAACTGGCTCCCTTCCGACCCGGTCCAGTAGTTGTGATTACCGAAGAAGCCACAGACGAAGAAGATGCGCCACTCTATGGCTTAGAAATGCCCGAAAAATCAATTGGACGTCTCAAAGCGTTCTTTGGCAATTTTGGGATGCATGTCCGCGCTTATGCATATATTGCCGCCTATGGCAATGAATTACGTGAAGTGACCAATCATGCGGTGCTCAATGCAAACTACATCCGTGCCCGCCTTAAGGACACCTACAAAATGCCCTTTGACTTGCTCTGTGGCCACGAATTTGTGGCTGAAGGTCACTGGGACGATGTCGAAAATGTCCACGCGTTGGATATTTCTAAACGCTTGATGGATTATGGCGTGCATCCACCGACCAATTATTTCCCATTGATTGTGCCGGAAGCATTGCTCATTGAACCCACAGAAACCGAAAATAAAGAAACACTCGATCAGTTCTGTGAAGTCATGGTGACCATTGCTAAAGAAGCGCATGATAATCCGGAATTGTTGCAAACATCTCCGCATACCACACCCGTTAAACGTGTGGATGAAGTGCAAGCGGCTAAACAACTGGTCTTATGTTGCAAGCCCTATTTGCCGAGTGATGAAAAAGCAACCGCTGATAGTTAGCCTTCTAATTATCCAGAAAAATAAAACAGGTGAGACCAAAATCTCGCCTGTTTCTTTTTAAATTATCAATAATTTTTTTAGACTTCTCAGGGGTATCAGAAGCCTAAGCAAAAATAATTCTAAATATACTTAGCATCTTTATCGTGTGACTACTTTATTCACGGTATTGCGGCACACCAAAATCTACAAAATAGGACCAGCCTTCAGCCGCGACCAAATGACGTTGTTCTTCGTTAAGTTCAAGGACAACATGATCATCGCCAGTATAGATATCTAGTGTGAGAATTTCATCGTTGCCATCATCTTCAACTGCTTCAAAACATTGTCGATCATAGCCCAACGGTTCATCCAAAAACTTACCCAAGCATCTTTCACAAAATGCTAGATGAGCATGGCAAATGTTACGATTTATTTTGACATACATGATGTAACTCCTTATAACACTCTTCATCTTTAATGGTGATACCGTGTATATGGAGAAACAAGTAGCATATTACATCGTTTTTTTAGCAATTAAGCATATTTTATTCAATAAACTTCTTAAATAATAAACAGGCGAGTTTTTGCTCGCCTGTTTTCATGCTGACTTGAAAACTTGTTAACCTTGGCACCCGTACACAACTTCAGGATCAAATTTAGTTAGGTCATGTACGTTCGAAATATCTGGCAAATCCGCATCAAAGTCAAAAACTGGATCAACCGTCATTTCTTCTGGCGAGATACGCCCAAAGAAGCGCGTTAAATAATCATAGTTATTCACCAATTCGAGTAAGAGCGGATCAGTTACGCCATTTTTTAAAGAATTTGCTGAGCCGGAAAACTCAGTAATAAAAGCTTTACCGTCAAATTCATCAACTTTGGCATCCACCAAAAACACATAATTGGTATTAAAGGCATTCGCTGTATAGGGTCCTGAAAATGGAAACGAGATACGAATATCTTCATCAGGGATGGTCGGATTAGCATAATTCACTGGATAAGCCGGTTCGTTGGCAAAAATCCATGTCAGAACCGTCATATTCGGATTAGCGGCAACGGCTGTTAAACGCAACGGAATCATCGGCTTTTGGGATTCATAAGTCATCACGATCGGCTGAATATCTTGTACCCCAGCTTCACCTTTGAGCTTCATCGCCAAGAAAACCATGCCTTCATCGTTATAAACATGCACCAATGGTTCCATTTCTTCTGTGATACGGTAATCATTATCTCGCAACCAAATAATCAGAGCATCGGGGTCAGGTGAGGTAATCACATCATAGTTATAGGGTCCGACACTCCCAGTTGCTAAAACTTCGACGCCGTCAGTACTTCTGACCACACCCCCTTCTTCGTCGACAGCCCCTAAAACCACCATTGCACAGTCCGGCACTTCTTTCGGCGGAATAAATGTGGGGACGGTCAAGCGACTAAGTTCGTCGAACGTATCAACTTCCGCTACATCGAGTTCAGGCACACTCGGTACTGGCACAACCCATGAAAAATCGGGAGCAGAACCCGTGTAATTGATTTGCACATAAGCGGTAATCGTATCATCATCGTTAACCGCAAAGATGATGCGCTCACCTTGTTGGTCAACTGGAACATTTTGGCAAAATAAGCCGCCACATGCATCAACAGATGATGGTGAATAGGTAGATACTAAAACACCCCAAACCATCAAACTCATTAGGACGATAGAACCTAAGAACGACATCCGTTTCATAAAAATCTCCCTAAAAAATTAATTTTTACCGAGATACTACATCAATTTAACGTTTGGCTACTTAGCAAAGTTCCAAACTAATAAAAACGAACTTATTTGATTATAACTTACTTCTCCGGAGGTCGATTCTTTAAAAATATGCGTCTGTACTTTTGAATCTGTGACAAATAACACCCGCGTTTCTCATGTGAACATGCTATAATTCTCTCCGGTTATGTAAATTAAGTTAGTACACAAAATCGAATAATCAAGGAGAAATCATGGCTTTTAAGCATATTCAAGTTCCGGCTAAAGGTGAAAAAGTTACAGTAGGTCCTAATGGTAAATTGGTCGTGCCGGACAATCCTATTTTGATGTTTATCGAAGGTGATGGTATTGGCTATGATATTATGACGGCATCCAAACGCATTTGGGATGCCGCTGTTGAAAAAGCCTATGGCGGCCAACGTGAAATTTCTTGGATGGAAATTTACTCTGGTGAAAAAGCCGCCGGCATCTACGATGGCGATTACATGCCCGAAGAAACCTTCGATGCATTGCGCGAATACTTGGTTGGAATTAAGGGCCCATTGACAACTCCCGTTGGTGGTGGTTTCCGTAGTTTGAATGTAACCTTGCGCCAAGTACTTGATCTATATGCTTGTGTTCGCCCTGTACGTTGGTTTGAAGGTGTTCCCAGTCCCCTGCGCAAACCAGAAGAAGTTGATGTGATTATCTTCCGCGAAAATACCGAAGATGTCTATGCTGGTATTGAATGGGAATCAGGCACTGCCGATGCCATGAAGGTCGAAAAATTCTTGCGTGAAGAAATGGGTGTAACCAAATTCTTCGAAAATTCAGGGATTGGTATTAAGCCAATAAGTGAATTTGGAACCAAGCGTTTGGTTCGCCAAGCTATTCAATACGCCATTGATCGTGGGCGCGAGAGTGTCACCCTTGTTCATAAAGGTAACATCCAAAAATTCACCGAAGGTGCTTTCCGCAAATGGGGTTATGAAGTTGCCGCTGAAGAATTCGGTGAATATACCATTACTTGGGACGAAGTTGCTGAAAATCATAATGGTAAAGTTCCTGAAGGCAAGATTTTGATCCAAGATACCATTGCCGACATTATCTTCCAAAAGATGTTGTTGCGCCCGACCGAATTTGATGTAATTGCCACTTCAAATCTCAATGGTGATTATCTGTCAGATGCGATTGCCGCTGAAGTTGGTGGGGTCGGTATTGCTCCCGGTGCTAATATTGGTGATGCAGTTGCCCTCTTTGAAGCAACCCACGGGACCGCCCCCAAGTACACCAACCTAGACAAGGTAAATCCCGGTTCATTGCTCTTCTCTGGTGTGATGATGCTTGAACACCTCGAATGGTGGGAAGCCGCTGATCTCATTACCAAAGCTTACGAAATGACCATTGATGAAAAATATGTCACCT
>JBNLCD010000046.1:0-17440 GCA_050303635.1 Anaerolineae bacterium | reverse complement strand
TCTGGCCGATGGGGTCGCTGTCGCGTTTATCCCCTAAACTGGCTGGACACAATACATTGAAAAACGAACACGCTCTCAAATTCCGAGAGCGTGTTTTTTGTTGGTGACAAATAAATAATTTCAGCCAGACTATTCGTCAGCGATCCTGTAATCAATGAGGTTTTCATCAATCAGATAATAGACAAATTCTTCCATCACAAATTCAGCTTCAATGGGTTCGCGTGTATTGGTTAAGCCTACAAAAATGAGATTCTCATCCGGTAGATAACCTATCACGGCATTATGTTCATGGGCAGAAGAACCACCCGCAAAACCGCTGGGTTGATCAAGACCAAAAGCGGTTTGTGTATCGCCAAGTTCATTGTTAATCAAAGCTGTCATAAACCGATATAAATCATTGACGGTGGAAACCATACCCCCATTTCCTATGAGTGTCCATGACATGCTCCATTCACTGGACACGCCATACTCATTGAAATCATTCTTGGTATACGCCATATCATCAAAGGTATCGCCCCAATAACCTGTATGATTTAGCTCGAGTGGTTCAAGAATTTGCGTGCGCACAAAATCCATATACGATTGACCCGAAATTTCCTCGATGAGAATAGCAAGAATGGTATAGCCACTGTTGGAGTATGCGCTGTCGGTGCCCGGTTCAAACAAGAGTGGCGTATTCATGATCGTGTCAAAGGCTTCTTGGCGACTCATTTGCTGAAAATCACCATATGTATCATGATAAGCGGCCATGCCAGCTTGATGATCGAGCAATTGTTGAATGGTAATTTTTTGTTTGTCTTCGGGCACATCTTCAAGGTACATATCCAGCGTATCGGAATAATCCAATAAACCTTGATCAACTAAAAGCATGATACTCAGTCGAGTGAAATCTTTGGCAATTGAGCCCACAATAAAAACCGTATCACGCCCGTTTGGGGCGTTTGTATCACGGTTAGCCGTTCCATATCCTTGACTGAAGACCACTGCATCATTTTGCGCAAGTAAAAATGAGCCAGATAAGCCCTCATCGGCATATTGGTCAATAAATGTCTCCGTAATCTCACCAAATTGTGATACGGCTCCGGTGGGTTCGGGCGTAGCCGTGACATTTATATCTTGGTTCTCAAAGATGCCCGGAATATTAGGTGGACTATCGGCGGATACTGGGCCACAGGCAATGATTGCGGCAATCATGAATAAATACACCGGTAAAACTTGTTTCATAAGATTGAACTCCTTCATTTGAGATTGGAATACATATGAAGGATGCCCGTGTTTTATGAAGCTGGTGTATTGCCACTATGAAGTTTTGATGAAGTTGGCAATTCTATATAAAAACGCGTACCCTGCCCTAAACCGGCACTTTCCGCCCAAATTTTACCAGCATGTGCTTCAACAATATGTTGAGCAATCGTCAACCCGATGCCACTTCCGCCGCTTAACCGTGATCGTGATGGATCAACGCGATAAAAGCGCTGGAAGATATGGGTGAGTTCTGCCGGCGGAATACCAATTCCATTATCCTGAATGGCAACTTGAACACCTGAAGTTTGATGTAAAACTTTCATTTCAACAGCACTATTGTCCGGTGTATATTGCAAGGCATTGCCGAGGATATTGATAAAGACTTGCTCTAGCCGTTGACTATCACCCTGTAGAATGATTGGCTCAGGTGAGAGATTATGCGTCAAACGGATTGTTTTCGCGTCATATTGAGACTGTAAACGCGCGACACTTGTGCGCAGAATTTCACTAAGATCACAAGATTTTAAGTCAAGTTGGGGCGAACCTGCTTCGGCTTGGGCCAAAATTTGCAAGTCATGCACTAACCGTTGCAGGCGTGACGCTTCAACATAAATCAATTCATAGGTCTGAGCGGTATCATCGGCCACACCATCTTGCAGAGCTTCAATATAGCCCTTAATCGTGGTCAGGGGTGTGCGAAATTCATGACTCACATCGGCTAATAAACGCCGACGTGTTTGCTCAATATTGTTGAGTGCCTCAGCCATCGCATTAAATTGGGCCGAAAGCTCCCCAATTTCGTCATTGCTTGTGATGTCTAAGCGCTGTTCGTAGTGACCATGGCCAATAATCTGGCTAGCTTCAGCCAGATTGCGGAGAGGAACAACGATGCGTTGGCTCATGAACCAACTAATTCCGGCGGATAAGACTATGCTAATCATCCCCGCTACAGTCAATACAAGGAGAAATACTTGCAACGATGACAAACTACCACGGGATATTTCGGTGATTTCTTGCGTTGTTGTTGTGCTATCTGAATTGGCGTTTTCAGCGATGTGGTCAATTTCTTCATAAACTAAAAACGAGTCCGAGAAACTGGTCGCTAATATCCCCATAAACAACACAGATATGATAGCGACGCCAACATGGGATACAAAAAGTTTTGAGTGAATTGTCATGATGCATCCGCAAATTTGTAGCCGACCCCACGCACCGTCAAAATAAATTCAGGTTGCGCAGGATTGATCTCTAGTTTCTGGCGAATATGCCCGATATGCACATCAACCACGCGTTCATCCCCATAAAAATCATAGCCCCACACAATTTCAATAAGCCGCGAACGTGTCAAAACACGGCCTGCATTACGGGCTAAGGCTTCCACGAGTTGAAATTCAAGCGCGGTTAAATCCACTATATCTTGCCCACGCCACACTTCATAACGATCGCGATAGATATGGATATCACCAAATCTAAGGAAGTTGTCTTTCATGTCTAGTGGGTTGCGCTGGCGGCGTAAAACAGCCTTAATTCGCGCGCGAAGTTCACGCGGACTAAATGGTTTGGTGATATAGTCATCGGCTCCAATATTTAAGCCCAAGATACGGTCAAGCTCATCATCACGGGCTGTCAGAAGCAAAACATAAGCGTCCGATTCTTCACGAATGGTCTTCAAAATAGCCAGCCCATCAATGTGCGGAAGCATAATGTCTAAGACCACCACTTCCGGCTGATAACGGCGAAATTGCTCCAACGCCTGTAGACCGTCAAGGGCTTGAAAAACTTGATAGCCTTCATCTTGTAGATAGGAAGTGATTAAATTCGTGATATTGGTTTCATCATCTACCACCAAAACAGAAGTCATTTAGCCGCCTTTTTGCTGAATATCCAATGATTTACTTATCATAGCATCGAAATTTCAGCTTCATTAAAACTTCATACAAAAAATCCTCCGGATGACCTTGGCCAACGGAGGATATTATTTCGAAACATGATTAGATTGGGTGAGAATTTACTCTTCTTCAGATTCAGAATCATCACCCACGCGTTCAGCATTGCGCCGAGCGGCTTCTTCCGCTGAATATTTCTCGCGTTCCCGCAAGTGGAAGGGTTCACGATTCACAGCGCGTGCAAAAACAAGGAAGCCCGTGTGCCCAATCATGGAATCGTCAGGCCGCACCCGTGGCGGAATGGTTTTCCACGTCCGAAGCATAATTTCTTCAGCTTGAAGCAAGAACCAACGCCCATTATATAAACCCGATAGAAGTTCAATCATATTATTCGTTGTGGTGGCCAGCGCGCCAAAAAATCCACCGCTCCGCAAGGCATCCCGTGCCACATCTAAATAGTCGTGCAGATCTGGCAAATCGAGGAAGACGGCATGCACATCTTTTTGTTGAAAACCTTCATCAATATTTTGATGAATAAAAGTGACCCGATGATCAACGCCTAACCGTTGCACATTTTGGATAGCGCGTTTTTGTGATTTTTCACGACGATCATAACTATAGACATGTCCCGTCTCGCCAACCATTAATGCGAGGACACTGGTCAGGGCACCACTCCCAGTCCCCGCTTCAATGACTTGCATGCCTTCACGAATAGCCATTTTTAACGCAATATAACCCAAATCTTTAGGGTAGATAATCTGCGTTTCGCGTTTAATATGCGTCAAGATATCATCGAGATTGGGGGGTAAAACATAAATATGATTGTTGATATTGGTCGGAAATTGCTCACCATAGGGTTTCCCCACAATATCATCGTAATGGATTTCTCCTAGATGAGTTTGTAATTTTTGTCCCTCAAGAATAGTGCGGATTAAGACTTTGCGATCTTTGCCGATAAACATCACCGTATCGCCATATTCAATGTTTAAACCTAAAGGTAAACTCATAATTTCTGCTTTCTCAATTGACTTTAAAGAATGATTCTTAATTGTATGCTAGCGGGGGTGCAGATGATTGGCAACTGTGAAGCACGCCTCTCGTAAAATCCAGAGGTTTCTCTGCCTATTTGATGAGGAGCCTGTTATACTATAATCAAATCGCTATCCAATCAATTTAACGAACTCTATGAAATTCAAAACAGATTTAAACAAACACCGTGAACCTCTTCTGGCTATCTTGGAAACGGTTATACATGACACCACTATCGATACAAGCAATATCGATAGCGTTTTGCGTCGATATCCCAAAGACGGGTCCGGTTTTTTCCGGCGCGATGAATTGATTCGCGCTTATCGTGAATTCACGGAAACCGGGGATTTGCCAGCCTATGACCCTACCGTTTTAAAACGCTTACGTCGTAAGCCCGTCCGCACCAGTTCGGGGGTTACGCCTGTAACGGTGTTGACCAAACCCTTCCCTTGTCCAGGCGAATGTATTTTCTGCCCGAATGATATTCGGATGCCAAAGAGTTATTTAGCCGACGAACCCGGCGCGCAACGGGCCGAATTAAACGCGTTTGATCCTTATCTGCAAACTTATATCCGTTTGGTTGCTTTGCACGATACAGGGCATCCTACGGACAAAATCGAAATGATTATTCTCGGTGGAACATGGTCTTTCTATCCAGAGAGTTATCAGATTTGGTTCATCAAGCGCATATTTGATGCCATGCACGATTTTGGTAAAGGCATTGATAATCGCGACGAAGTTTGGCAAGCCATCAAAGAAAATTCGCAATTTCACCCCGACCAAGTTGCTCCCAATGTGCAAGTGGACGGCATTACATTTGAACGCACCTATAATCAGGTTGTGCAAAATATCTACGACAAAGAAATTACTCGTTCTCGTCAAGCCGCTAGCGCGATTCAGGGTGGTTTAATTGAACGAACGGCAATTACTGAATTTGCGACATGGGAAGAGCTTGAAGCCGCCCATGTTGAAAATGAATCCGCCAAAGTGCGCTGTGTCGGGTTAGTCATCGAAACACGCCCCGATCATATTAGTGTTGAAGAAGTGTTGCGTGTCCGACGTTTGGGCTGTACTAAGGTGCAAATTGGTTTCCAAAGTCTGAATGATGAAGTGTTACGCCTGAACCGGCGTGGCCACAATGTTGCCGCTAGCCGTCGGGCTGTGAAATTACTGCGCCAAACAGGCTTCAAGATTCACGCGCACTGGATGCCGAATCTTTATGGTTCATCGCCCTCAGCGGATGTTGAAGATTATGAAAAGCTGTTCGGCGATCCCGATTTCCGACCGGACGAACTCAAAGTGTATCCCTGTTCGCTGATTGAAAGCGCGGAGTTGATGCAATATTATCAACGCGGCGAATGGCAACCTTACTCTGAAGAAGAATTGTTGGGTGTGTTACAAACGGCCTTCAACATGACCCCGCCGTATTGCCGGCTCACTCGCGTCATTCGTGATATTCCCTCAACAGATATTGTGGTTGGCAACAAGAAAACCAACTTCCGCCAGATTGTGGAAAATTCACTCGATAAGCGCAGTCTAGAAATCCGAAGCCGAGAAATCCGTCATAAAGAAGTCAGCTTCGAAGACTTGCATCTTGATATTGTGGAATATGACGGCGGCTGTGCGGATGAATTATTCTTGCAGTATGTCACTGAGGATAATGATATTGCGGCATTCCTGCGTTTATCCTTACCAAAAGATGAACCGCTTACTGAAGAATTACGTGATTCAGCCATGATTCGTGAAATTCATGTTTACGGTCAATCGCTCAAGATCGGTAAATCATCGGAAGGCAAAGCCCAACATCTTGGTTTAGGGAAGCGGCTGATTGAAAAAGCCGTGGAACTTGCTCGTGAATCAGGTTATGCACGTCTAGCTGTTATCTCGGCTATTGGGACGCGTATTTATTATCGCAAGCGTGGCTTTTATGATGGTCACCTCTATCAATTTAGGGATTTATAAGCATGGTTTTTCGGCGACGACGCATTCCTCGGCCACCCGCTAAACGCATGTCCCGCGGCCAACCCTTAAGTATGTGGGAACGTTATTTGGAGCGTGGTTTAGCTGAAGTTGAAAAAGGGGATAAAGGCAATCTCAATGATGCGCTTGAGGATCTAGATGCCGCTATTGAGATTGTACCCGGCGTCGGTGAACTTTACGCTACCCGGGCCCTCATTCTCCATTTAATGGGACGCCGCGATGAGGAAGCCGAACAAGACTGTGAAATTGCGCTTAAGATGGATAAACATCAGTGGATGGGGTTTTATGTCCGGGGTTTAATCGCCATGCGCGCCAAAGAATTTGACACTGCTTTAGAACATTTCTCTCAAGCCTTTCGTTATGTCCCCACCCGTCCCGAAGTCTTGCAAAGTCGCGCGATGGTGTATTATGCGCAAGGCCATATTGATTTGGCTGTGCAAGATATGGAACATGCGGTGGATAATCTGGAAAAAGGCGACCGACGGTCCAAAGATATGAAATCGATGCTGAGTGATTTTGAGAAAAAAGCAAAGCAATAAACTGGAATATTTTGCGGATAAACATAAATTGGGCAGAGATTTTCTCTGCCCAATTTTGCTTTTAGTTCAAGGATGTGAGGGGAATAATTCCCGGTGTTTCCTGTGATTCGGTGAAGAGATTTTCATCGGTTTGGGTATCGGGCGTATCTTCACTGCCGGGTAAGCGACCTTGCATACTCCACGGCCCCGTCCAGATGATTTCGACATCCGCGAGTTGGCCCTTCCAGTTGCGGCTATCATCGCTGAAGAAGACGAGCTTGTTTTGCGGAGTCCGTCCGCGCCATTTACCTTTGTGCATGCCTTCGACTAGAACTTCGACCGTTTCACCAAGGAATTTGGTGTTAATTTCAGCAAGCACTTGGGCTTGCAATTCTTCCAGTGCTTGATGGCGACGTTTCTTTTCTTTACGCGGCACATCATCTTCCATCCGACGATCCGAAACCGTGCCCGGACGCGGACTATATTGAGCAAGATGCGCTTTATCGAGTTTCAATTCTTCTAGAATATCGTAGGTTCCCTGGAATTGTTCGGCGGTTTCACCGGGGAAACCCACAATAATATCCGTGTGAATGGCCACATTCGGGATAATATCGCGAATCTTGTGCACCAATTGACGATACTGATCAACTGTATAACCACGCTTCATATTGACCAAGACCTCGTCGTCACCAGCTTGGATGGGGACTTCGATGTGCGGCATAATGCGGGGCAATTCGGCGACCGTTTCCAGCAATTCGTCGGTCATCCAATTCGGGTGACTAGTCAAGAAGCGAATCCGATATAAATCTTCTTCTTCGGCCACATCATGAATCACGCACAAGAGTTGTGCTAGATTCGGACCATCCGGAATATCTTTGCCGTAGCGGTCCACAATTTGACCCAGCAAAGTGACTTCTTTAACTCCTTGACGGGCGAGATTACGGATATCGCGCACAATATCACCCACTGGCCGTGAGCGTTCAATCCCGCGCCGGAAGGGAATAATGCAGAAGGTACACGCATGGGAACACCCGTAAACAACTGGAACATGCGCGCTGATCAAATCACCTTTTTCATGTTCCGGCAAAATCAGATCTGTTTGTGTTTCGGGGGCCATACTATCCATATATTTATGGAGACGGGCTCGATCGGCGACATTTTCGGTCAAGGCATCGGCTTCAATGGTGCGATCAGCCAAGAACGCCGTCATTGGTTCAACTTCACTCGGCGGCAAGAAAACATCGACGAACGGAACTTGTTTGCGTAAGCGCAAGGGATCGCGCACCCCCACCAAACATCCCATCAGACCAATAACCATATCGGGATTGTCGGCTTTACGATGTTTCAACATTTGCAGGCGACCCCAAGCCTTATCTTCAGCTTGTTGACGGACCACGCAAGTATTGATGACTTGAATTTCAGCGGTATCGGCTTCATCTTCAGATGCGGCGCGATAGCCCAATTGCTCCAGTTCTGAGGCAAGCCGCTGGGAATCGGCAATATTCATCTGACAACCGAGAGTTTGGATGTGATACTTCATAATTTTTAGCACTCATATTTGAAAAATTCGTTACTCACATTCTAACGAGCACAGGGGGGTAGGGTCAAGTGGTGAGATGGTTTGCAACCTAACTTCTGGCAATATCTCAAGATTTCAATCCATTCGGCAATCTTAGTTAGCGTGGGTACAATTGAAATCTCGTTGATAATTGAGGGTGTCCAATGGCAATTCCGCTTCCACCATCTAATAAACGCTTCTATGGCTGGTATATTGTGGCAACCTTAGCCATTACCGAAACTATTTCATGGGGTATTGTCTTTTATAGCTTTTCGGTTTTCATCACGCCGATGGAAGCGGAATTGGGGTGGTCACGCGGGCAAATTTCAGGTGGATTTTCGCTCGCCTTGCTCATATCAGCGCTAGTTGCTTTTCCGGTGGGTTGGTGGGTTGATCGACACGGGGGCCGTATTTTGATGACATTGGGCTCCATAATATCGACAGTTTTACTTGTGGCTTGGTCGCAAATTACCAATCTTACCCAATTTTATTTGGTTTGGGCCGGCATGGGCATTTGTTTTGCCACCGTTCTATATGAGCCCGCCTTGGTGATTATTGCAACATGGTTCCAATACAAGCGTGGTACAGCACTCGCCATTGTTACTTTTGCGGCAGGGTTGGCAAGTACAATTTTTATTCCGCTGGCGGATGCGCTACGAAGTGCTTATAACTGGCGCGATGCGCTACTTGGTTTAGCGGTTTTGTTAGGCACAACAACTATTCCGCTCCATGCGCTGGTGTTACGCAATCGACCGCAACAAGTTTTGCAACCACCGTCTACCCCTAATCAAACCGAAGATGCTATCACCGAAACATTGCCGAGTGCGAGTTTGCGTGAGACTCTCCACAGTCCTTTTTTCTGGTTACTAACTTTCGCCTTTAGCCTGATTTATATCGCGGCCTCAGCTATTCGTGTCCATTTCATTCCATTTTTGCTGGATAATGGTATCGAAGCATCGCGCGCCGCTGTCGCCAGTGGTGCGATTGGATTTATGCAGGTCATGGGTCGGGTTGTCTTTGCGCCGCTTGATAATCGGATTAGTAGCCGGGTAATGGTCATTGGTGTTTTCGTTTTGCAAACAATTGGCCTCATGGTTTTATTAATCAATGTCTCAATTGGCGCAGTTTTCCTCTTTATTACATTTTTTGGCATGGCTTTTGGCGCAACAACCCTCGCGCGTCCATCCATTCTGCTTGAAAATTTCGGTACAAATTCATTTGGCCGAATATCCAGTGTAACGGCTATTTTTCTGACACTTGCTCGTACAATTGGACCTGTTGGTGCAGGGTGGTTTTATGATCATTTTGCAAATTATACAACGACCTTATGGGTTATCGTTGGGCTTTCATTACTGGCCAGTTTGGTCATGCTGGCCGCTAAACCACCTCATCAATCGTCAATCAGTGGGCCATCATTGCCGTAAGTGTTACAATTCGCCTCAAAATTATTAAATTCGTTTTGAAAGGCTGATAATTTTGCACGAAATTAATCCTCATGCTCAACTCCACAATGATATTCGGCAAGCGGTGCGCAAATTGTGTAGCGATTTTGATAGCGAGTATTGGCAAAAATTAGAAGAAACAGCGGCGTATCCTGAGGCATTTGTCGAAACCCTAACCCAATCCGGCTGGTTATCCATCCTTATTCCGGAAGAATATGGCGGCGGTGACGCAACCATCACTGAAGCCTCGGTGGTCCTTGAAGAAATCAATCGCTCCGGTGGTAACTCCGGCGCGTGCCATGCCCAGATGTATACAATGGGGACCCTGCTCAGACACGGTTCGCCTGCACAAAAAGAAAAATATTTACCCCAAATTGCGGCAGGCGAATTACGTTTACAATCCTTTGCCGTAACAGAACCTTCTACGGGGACCGATACGACCAAAACGAAAACTTTTGCCGAACGCCAAGGTGATCATTATGTCGTAAACGGACAAAAAGTCTGGATTTCACGGATTCAGCATTCCGATTTGATGCTCCTTCTGGCACGAACTACCCCACTTGAAGAAGTCACCAAGAAAACGGATGGCTTAAGTGTATTCATAGTTGATTTACGAGATGCCGAAAATAAGGGCATGACGGTGCGTCCGATTCGCAACATGGTTCATCATGAGACGAACGAAGTGTTTTTTGATAATTTCGAAGTGCCTGCTGAAAACCTCATTGGCGAAGAAGGCAAGGGGTTTCGTTATATTTTAGATGGCATGAACGCCGAACGTATTTTGATCGCCGCCGAATGTATTGGCGACGGCTATTGGTTTGTAGATAAAGCCCGTGCTTATGCCAATGAACGGATTGTGTTTGATCGTCCCATTGGTCAAAATCAAGGTATTCAATTTCCGATTGCCCGTGCTTATGCCAATGTCCGCGCGGCGGATTTGATGCGCTATGAAGCCGCGCGTCTCTTTGATAGCAAAGAATCATGTGGGGCGGAAGCGAATATGGCCAAACTTCTCGCGGCAGATGCCTCATGGGAAGCCGCGAATGTCTGTCTACAAACACATGGTGGCTATGGTTTTGCCGTGGAATATGATGTGGAACGCAAATTCCGCGAAACCAAACTCTATCAAGTCGCCCCCATTTCAACCAATCTCATCTTGTCATATCTCGGCCAGCATGTGCTGGATATGCCACGTTCATTTTAGGGTTGTTTCATGACTCAGAATTTGCCTTTTAGCGGCTTACGGGTAGTCGCCCTCGAACAAGCGGTTTCCGCACCATTTTGTTCGCGCCAATTGGCTGATATGGGCGCAGATGTGATAAAAGTTGAACGTCCCGACGGGGGTGATTTTGCCCGAAATTATGATGGCGCGCTGAATGGCCTGTCAGCTTATTTTGCGTGGTTGAATCGGGGCAAGCGCAGTATTGTCCTCGATATCAAAAAGGATGACGACCTTGCCACACTAAAAAAATTAGTGCTTCATGCCGATATTTTTATTCATAATCTTGCGCCCGGTGCAGTGGAGCGCTATGGCTTTGGCTATGAACCGCTTCACGTGGACAACCCACGTCTGATTTGGTGTGGTGTTTCAGGCTATGGCCCAGATGGTCCTTATCGCGACAAGAAAGCCTATGATTTACTGATTCAAGCGGAGTCGGGTGTGGTGAGTTTGACGGGCAGTCCCGATGAACCCGCTAAAGTCGGCATCTCAATTGCGGATATTGCCGCTGGCTTATATGCCTATTCCTCGATCCAAACCGCGCTTTTTCAACGGGAACGAACTGGACAGGGTGAACGTATTGATATTTCGATGCTGGAATGCCTTACCGAATGGATGATGCCGCCCATTCATATTTGGCAGGGCACAGATAATATTTTGCCGCGAGCCGGTGTCCGCCACAATATGATTATGCCCTACGGTGTTTTTCCGTGTCGGGATGGAGCAGTTAATCTGGCCATTCAGAATAATCGTGAATGGGCGCGTTTTTGTACTTATGTCTTACGTCAACCAGAACTCATTGATGATTCGCGTTTTACATCCAATGCTCGACGGGTGGCCAATCGCCAAGAACTCGAAATACTCATTGAAGCAAAAATTTCCCAGTTATCGACAGCAGAAGTTTTGGAGAGATTGGTCAAGGCGGAAATTGCCCACGGCGCAGTCAACAATGTGGCTGACGTCGCCCAGCATCCCCAACATAAAGCGCGTGATCGCTGGGCAGAAACGCCCACACCTTTCGGTAATATCCTGAGTTTTATTCCCCCGCACAACTTACAAAGCCTTGCGCCACATATGGGCGCTGTGCCCGCGCTCGGTGAACATACCGCTGAAATATTAGCTGAATTAAACGCAATGGAGGACTAGCAATGTCACAACTTGATGGCCGTTGTTATGAAGATTTTGCGGAAGGAATGGTTATTCCCCATGCCATTGGCCGTACCATAACTGCCGCTGATAACACATGGTTTACGCTTTTGAGCAATAATAGCAATCCCATTCATTTTGATCGCCACTATGCCGCGCAAACGGAATTTGGCCAGCCGCTTGTCAATTCGACGCTTACTTTGGCCGTGATTGTCGGGTTATCTGTGGCAGATATTTCCCGTTTTGGGATTAATCTGGGCTGGCAAGAAATTACGGTTCCCTCTCCGGTCTTTGAAGGCGACACCCTTTATGCCCAAACCGAAATTTTAAGCTGTCGTGAGTCGAAATCCCGTCCACACATGGGGATTGTGAGTTTTAAAACGACGGGCTTTAAACAAGATGGTACAGTCGTGATGGTTTTGCAACGTACCATTTTGGTCTACAAGCGCGGCCATGTTCCCCAACATCCACGTCCCGAAATCAAAACCGATTGATTAGCTACCTATATCATGACTTTTCAAGCAATTTTCAGAAAATGCTTGACTTAGAGTCAACTCTAAGTTGTATGCTGAAATCAGGTGGTTCAAAAAGAGCCATGTTTCAGGGTAATAATGAGTAAGGATATGGGAAGATCATGCAACGCGAATTAGGACATTCAGGTATTAAAGTTTCAGCGCTGGGTATGGGCTGTTGGGCCATTGGTGGACCGTGGCAATTTTTAGGCAACGCCGCTGGTTGGGGCGAAGTCGATGACAAGGAATCCATTGCCGCTCTGCACGCCGCGTACGATCATGGCGTCACTTTCTATGATACGGCCGCCAATTATGGCGCGGGTCATAGTGAACAGATTTTGGGACAAGCCTTTGCGGATCGTCGCGATAAAGTGGTGATTGCAACCAAATTTGGTTATGCAGTCGATGAGGAAAATAAGCAAGTTTCGCACTACGACGATGACGAAGCTAAAGGCAATATTGTGGCCCACATCAAAGCCGATTGTGAAGCCAGTTTACGTCGTCTCGGCACAGATGTTATTGATCTCTATCAATTACACGTCAATGCTTATGATCCCGAAATGGGAGCTGGTGTACGCGATGCTCTCGAAGAATTGGTCCAAGCAGGTAAAATCCGTTACTACGGCTGGAGCACAGATTATCCCGAACGGATTGAAGTCTTCGCCCAAGGTGAACATTGTGTGTCCGTTCAACACAACATGAATATTATTCATGATGATCCAATGATTCTCGCAGTGTGCGACAAATATAATTTGGCGGCCATCAATCGTGGTCCATTGGCCATGGGTATGCTCACTGGCAAGTACACCAAAGATTCAAAATTCCCCGCGAATGATGTTCGTTCAGCCGATTGGTTCTATGGTGCTTTTATGAAACACATATTTGCCAATCTCCCCAATATTCAAGATATTTTAACTAGCAATGGTCGCACGTTGGCTCAAGGTGCACTGGCGTGGCTTTGGGGACGCAGTGAACACACTCTTCCCATTCCAGGTATTCGCACGGTTGCGCAAGCGGAAGAAAACGCTGGGGCTTTAGAGTTTGGCCCGCTTACGCCGGAGCAAATGGCTGAAATAGAAAGCTTAATTGTGCGTCCTACCCCAGTTGCCTAATAAAAAATCTAAAAATAAATAATGTAAAACTCTTCCTGTTTAATTGAGGGAGAGTTTTTATTTAGTTGACACAAAGTAGTCGTAAAACGATAATGACTATTAGTTATTCATCATTATTAACTTGACCAAACAGTCTGAATTTTATTTTCTAGGTGCCTGTATCAAAGGATACTGCTAAATGCTGTCTTATCCTCTTACCGATGAAATTGAACTCCGCATGTGGATGCCGCATCACGCGGAAGCACTCATGGAAGCGATTCAACTCAACGCCGAGCATATCCATCCATTTTTAGAATTTGCCACGCCTGAATACAGCTTAGAAATGGCCGAAGATTTTATTCGTCGTAGTCGTGAAAACATGGTAAAGCACCAAGTTGGTAGCTATGGATTTTTCTACGGTGATCAAGTTGTCGGTGGCACTGGCTATGTCTATTGGGACGAGCATAATAAGCGCACTGAAATTGGCTATTGGCTCGCCAAAGCTTGGACTGGTCAAGGGCTTATGACCAAAGCGGTCCAAGTGCTGACAGATTATGCTTTGGGCACGCGTGGTATGAATCGTGTTGAGATTCAGATGGATGTGCGCAATGCGCCGAGTGCGGGGGTTCCTAAACGGCTTGGTTTCAAGCATGAGCATGTCCGACGCAATTATTTGCCCCATCATGACGAGCTTCATGATTCCGATGTCTATGTTATGCTCGCGAAAGATTGGCATGACCCCGATAATCCATATAAACTGGATATTGAAGGCGAATTTTTGCGTTATCAAATTGCCGATGACTTTTATTTAGCGTTACAATCATATCACCATGATGAAGCCATCGCTGAATTAATCCAGCAAGACTATGATTACCTAGCGCCGTGGCTACCATTTGTCAAACCAGATTATAGCGTTGAAGATGCGCATCAAATCACGACTCGCTATTTGTCTAAATTTGCGGATAATAATGGCATGTGGGTAGCCCTTATTTATAATGGTGAATTCGCTGGTTCGTGTGGCTATCTTTATTGGAATATGTATGCTAAACGAACCGAGATTGGCTATTGGATTGGAGAAAAATTCCAAGGTAAAGGGCTTGTAACCCGCGCTGTGGAAGCTTTAACTGATTATGCCATTCACACCTTGGGCATGTATCGCCTTGATATTATTACAGATGTAGCCAATGAAGTCAGTGGACGTGTGGCATTGCGTCTGGGCTACACACTTGAGGGTCAACATCGTCAATATTTTGCTAAACCCGATGGGCAACATATTGATGCCGCAGTTTATACGATGTTTGCACCCACTTGGGAAATTAGAACACAAGAGACTAAGGGGTCTTAATTTCTTATGGCAGGTGAAAGAATTTTAATTGTAGATGATGGTCGCGAAAGTCGCGATTTTATTGTGGATTATATTTTGAGTCCCAATGGCTATCGGCCCTTAGTGGCCGCCAATGGGTTAGAGGGCTTGGACAGCATCGACCAGCACAGTCCCGATTTGATTTTACTCGACTTGGAAATGCCCAAGATGAACGGCTTGGAATTTTTGGATGCGATTAATGATCGCGGCATTGAAATTCCTACCATTCTCATGACATTCCACGGTAGCGAAGAAATCGCGATTGAGGTCTATCGTAAAGGTGTCCGCGATTATGTCAAAAAGCCATTTACTGTCGAAGAAATGGAATCCGCAATTCTACGCTGTTTAGCTGAAGTTCGCTTGCGCAAAGAAAAAGAGGCGCTAACCGAACGCCTGATTATTGCCAATGCCGATTTAACCCAACGCATTCGCGAACTGAATACACTCTATCATGTTGGAAAGCGCGTTACCTCGCTCGTGAGTCTTGACCAACTTCTGCCCTATGTTGTCCAAGCGGCAATCGAAGTGACAGGCAGTGAAGGCGGGACACTTTATTTGCTCAATGGTGAAGAATTAATCTGTCGGGCACGTAAGTTGACCGATACGGATGCCATCAAATCGATGAGCCTGCCGATGCATGACCCCTTTGCTTGGCAAGCCGTTCGTCAAGGTGGTCCGGTGAATTTCACACCGAAAGACACAGCCCCCCATCGCCAAAAAGATGCGCAAACACCTGCCGCGCTCTTATATGTGCCGATTATGGTGGGCAAACGGATGTTGGGTGCAATGGGTGTGCATCATAATGTTGAAGGTCCAACCTTCCGCAAGCAAGATGGCGCTATGTTGAGCGCATTATCCGATTATGTGGCCATTGCCATTGAAAATGCCACTAATTTTGCCGAGCTGAAAAAATACAAAGACTTATATCAAGAATCACAATAAACACTGATTTATGGACAATTTGTCGCCCACACCCTATGCTGACCTCAATCTTGTTTTGAAGGACTTGGTTGAGAGTTTGCGAGCGGCTTTAGCAGGTAACCTTGTGGGTGTTTATTTACAAGGGTCCTTTGCTGTTGGCGATTTTGATGAACACAGTGACGTCGATTTTATTGTGGTGACCGAAAACCCTCTCGCCACTGCCGAAGTTGATGCTTTGCAAAAAATGCATGGGCGTATTTTTGAGACCAATATTCTCTGGGCTAAACACCTCGAAGGTTCTTATTTCCCCAAATCAGTTATTCAGCAATATGAAGATTGTTCAGAAAAATTATGGTACTTAGACAATGGGAGTCGAGAACTCATTCAAGAAACTCATTGCAACACGGTTCTTGTGCGGTGGGTAGTGCGTGATATGGGCGTAACCCTGACAGGGCCACCGCCTATTAGTTTTATGGATTCTATTCCCGTTGTAGCGTTGCGTCGTCAAATCTGGGCAGTGATGCACGATTGGGGCAAGGATATTTTGGCTGATCCCGAACCCTACCGAAATCGCTTTTATCAACAATTTCTCGTGCAAAACTATAGTCGGATGTTGCATGATCTTGTCAAAGGCGTTCCCGGTTCAAAGCGAGGTGGCACGGAGTGGGCTAAAGAAAATCTCGATCCTAAATGGCATGATTTAATTGACCGTTCTTGGTCAAGTCGTGGCAATGGATTTGTAACAGTCCGCCAACCAGCGGACCCTGATGATATGCAAGCTACCCTTACATATGTGCAATATATTATGGATGAGAGTGGAAAATATAATCATTTACTTGAGTAATAAATTTAGTTTTATAGAGAAATAAAAAACTGAGCAGACTTCTCAAACATGAATATCTGCTCAGTTCTTGTTTATGGTTGTTCTGTAATTAGTTTACTTGGCCCGCTTCTAATTCCTCGACAGTTGACATAATCAAATCAACCGCTTCACCAAGAGTTTGTGCATCAAACGCCAGTTTAGCACCTGCCGCTTGATACAAATTGGGCAGAGTGGCTCCCGCCCCAAGTGAAAGGGCTTGGCGATATTGTTGGATCGCTTGCGATTTATCACCCAATGAATTTCGCCAGACTTGAACCGCTCCTAATTGGGCAACACCATATTCAATATAATAGAACGGTGAGCGGTGGATATGTTGCTTATTGTGCCAGCCCGTGGCAACTTCATCTTCTAAACCAGACCAATCCACGCCTTGCATGTAGCGATGCCATAATTCAGTCCATTTCGCGTCGCAATTCGCTGGATCTGATGCCATTTCGTGGTTTTCATAAACCCAATGTTGGAAAGCATCCACCACCGCCATATAGGGCCAGAAACGAACAATATTTTCGAGATGTTCAATGCGTGCGCGGGCCGCATCTTCGGCTGTATAGTATCCGCCATATTCATCACTCAAATAAGGTGAGGCAAGCAGTTCCATTGCCATTGAAGCAATTTCACAAAATTCAAGCGGAGCCCATAACAATGGA
>JBNLCD010000045.1:0-17484 GCA_050303635.1 Anaerolineae bacterium | reverse complement strand
CACTATGCTTTTCATAATGTTGTTTTGCCACGATTTACACGACCCCATACGCACGACTTTTTTGAAATATTTTTGGTAGTGTCGGGCGATATTATTCATCATATCAACGGAAATGCTGAACCTCTAGAAAGTGGTCATCTGGTACTGATTCGCCCCCAAGATGAACATTATTTTGCACCACATACAACGCCCACGTGTCAATTGATGAATATTGCGTTTTTTAACCATACTTTTGAGGCTCTGCTAAATTATCTGAAATGGCCGATTGCTTCAATCGACTACATCCAATTTCCAGCGCCACCTCAGCAGGTTATAGCGGAACAGCATGTGAACAAACTTGTGGCAGATTTTGAGGCTCTTTATCAAACCTCAAATAAATTGGTCACACGGACTAAGTTACGGGCTTTGTTAGCTATGGTTTTAGTGGAAAATTTTGGGGACACGCACACCGAGGAATCTCTAGCAGACAGGATCCCCAATTGGTTGCAAGAACTATGTCAGGCGATGCAAAAACTAGAAAATTTTCAAGCCGGACGGTCGGCCCTATTGAACTTATCGGGCTATAGTTCTGAATATGTCACACGGAGTTTTAAAAAGTACTTGAAGCAAACACCTACGCAATATATCAATCAGTTACGCCTCAAATATGCGGCCCATTTGTTGGCCCACACAGATTTAGCGATTACTGAAATTGCTCTCGAAGTTGGTTTTAGTAACTTGAGCCATTTCTATCATTTATTTGGCGAGCAATGGGCCATGACACCGCGTGCTTATCGTCAAGATCATCAACGGAATTTTATTCCATAAAATGTTTAACCCTGTTTCGAAAGCCACTCAAGTGCTTCGTCATGCTTCGTGAAAAGTTTGACTTGCCAAGCATCATAAGTTTTTTCAAGAAAGCGCTTCATGAAGAGGCGAATAAGTTGACTGGTTGGGTTATCAGCCATCAGAATCGCGATATTGATGGGATAGTCTGTCCCACGAATTTCAACAGTCTTCGCGGAGATAGCTTCGGCCTGTTTGCGGAAATATTGCGAGAAAAATATCTTTTCCGCATTATGCAAAACACGATAAGGTTTATCATCCGGCCATGTTGTGACGATCTCAACGACTTCGTTGTACCAAGCATCAATGCTGACACGCTGGCTATTGCCGACCCGCAACTCAATAATACCTAGTTTCGGGTATTGTATGCGCGTAACATTATTATCCAATTCCTGAGTGATGGATGCTTGTTGAATCATGGTGAGCTCTCTTAAATAATCTAAATGGGCGAATGCGGCAAAGTATCTCTATTTTTTACACCAAATATCGAAATTTGTAAACTTTTTAGCAAATCATCAGGATTTATGGATAGTAGATATATGGTATCTAATCTATCAGCTAAGGAATGCTAGATGTTGAAGCAGATAACAAGCATTGGCATTGTTTTGGGGATTCTATTGGTAGCTACCCCGTTTTCTAACGCCCAAGACAATGATTTGCCGCAAGGCCTTTTATTTGATGATTTCAATTACACTTCGCCCGAGGATGAAGTCCTGGCTGAGAATGGCTGGAAAATCCGCGCGGGTCATGGTTGGCCCGGTGTTGAGGGCGCGCAATGGCGAACTGAGAATGTGAGTTTTACAGTTGATCCAGATGATGAAGAGAACCAAATCATGATCTTCACGTCATCGGCGGAAGGCGACACCGTTTTCCAAACGCAAATTTGCCATGCGCGCAAATATTATGAAGGCACCTATGCCAGCCGTGTTTATTTCACGAATGAACCAGTAAATGGTCGGGACGGGGATCAAGTTGTGCAAACATTCTATCTAATTAGCACGCCCGAATTAGAAGAACAACCCGATTATAGTGAAATGGATTATGAATATCTGCCCAATGGCGGGTGGGGTTTTCGCGATAGTGTGTTTTTTGGCACTAGTTGGGAGACTTATCGCCTAGACCCGTGGTATGCCGATAATACTAGCGGCATTCTAAAAGAAGATTTAGCCGGGTGGCATGTTTTGATTATTCAGGTGAGTGACGGCGAAATCAATTATTTAATCGATGGTGAATTATTCGCCACTCATGATGAATATTATTATCCCGAAGTACCCTTGTCCATTAATTTCAATCTCTGGTTTATCAATGGTGGGTTGATTGCGTCCAATAATCTACGCGAATACAGTGAATATATCGATTGGGTTTTTCATGCCCAAGATGTCATTCTCGATCCTGATGAAGTTTTAGCGCAAGTTGAAGCTATGCGCGCCGAAGATATTCAATTTATGGATACGGTACCTGCTTGGGAACCGGAATTAGAAAGTCTGTGTAATTTCTAGCAATAACGAGGGAACATCACCTTTAGATGTTCCCTGTTGTTTTGTTGTTATTTTGCTTTACGCAACCAATACCACCCTGTATCAGCATGATTTTCCGCATGTTTTAGCACAAAATGCGGACTCATCATGTCTTCAATTTGCCCTTGGGATAAGCCAAAGTGAAATCCCATATCGGAGTGTGGTGGCAAAGCGGACATCAATAGCAACGCATTGGGTGTCGTAATATCTGCCAAAACTTTCCCAATTGAGTGTTGATGTTCTTGGGGCAACGCATGTAAGCACATAACATCCAAAACAAGATCAATCGGCGGAAGATTGGCCGCGCTTAATTACATAATATCACCCTGCCGAAAATCGACATCAATCTGGGCTTGTTGTGCTTTACGCTGAGCGGCTTTAACTGCCTTCGCAACAAAATCAATTCCGATGACTTGCCAACCCTGTTGCGCCAGATAAATGCTATGGGTACCCGTCCCACAGCCGAGGTCGAGAGCTGTACCCGGCGTTAATTCGTCTATGGTTTGGGCTAAGGGGTCCGGTATTTGTTCGTTATCCCACGGGCTTTGCCCCAGATAATAGCTGATTTGATAGAGCAATTTGTTCATCCGACACTCCTAAACTTATATTGCGATATTTCATAAGTTACAGGGTGTCAGAATGGGATGCAACAAGTAAGATTTTTTGGCTGGCTCATAAGTCACAGATTGGCGAAAGTGGCTCATAAATATTCATGGAAGTGGTATTTTGAAAGAAAAATCCCCCCTCAAGTTTGAGGAGGGATTGGAGAGGTCTAAATTATTCTATCGGAGCGATGGTGTAATCATCGCCGAGGGCTTCAATAAACCAACCTTCGGCATCATCCTCGTCCATTCGGACATTGTACCAAGCGTTATTGTCGCTATCACACTCGGGTTGACCTAAAACCACAAATGTTGAGCCGGGTGGGTATCCACCAATTCTCGGATTCGACGTACCAACACCAGAGCGCATATTTAAATCTGCGGTATTGCCCTCTTCATCAACCACGCCACGATCACCGGGGCGGAATTGTGATGGCATTTCCGGATTACAGTTGATAATTGGAACTAAGGTCGGCGTGGGTGTGATTGTCGGCGCAATCAGCAAAGAGGTTGAATCTTGGGCGACTTCAGTTGCGTTTTCAAAGGTTTCATTGGCGGCAGGTGAAAGTAAGGTAATCGAGTAATCCAACCAGTTTGCGACCCAGATTTCATTATTCGTCGCAATCATGGTACCGGGGAATTGCCCCGCTGTTTCTGTGGTTGAGAGTTCACCTGTACGGGCTTGTAATTTAGCGATTGATTCATCGTCTGCATTGGTAATCCAGACACGTTCAAAGGCATAATACAGATCGATTGTCCGTCCGGGTAATTCATCGAGAACAATCCGGCTATTAACTTGACGTGATTGGAAGGATACCAATGCGATCGTGCCATCATAATGGGCTACCCAGATATTAACGCCATCAAACGCTAAGGCCATTGGGAAATCGTTGACCGCAATCTCATCAACCTTAGCCCCGGTATCTGCTTCAAAGACGCTCAAGCTGTTGTCTTCGCCGTTGGAAACCCAGATATTTTCTAAATCCCATGTTATATCGGTGGGATAGCGACCAACTTCAACTTCATCAATTTTAAAGGCGGTCGCGGATTCAATTTTGAGAACACTACCATTCCGTGCGCCCGTACCTTGATTGACTACCCATAGATGGGCTCCGTCAAAAAGAAGGGCAATGGGTTGTTGGACGCCATGATTACTATTGTCGAGGGCTTCAATAAATTCACCTGTCTTCGTGAATTTCGAAACGCGGCTATCCGCATAACTGGCAACCCACATGAAGCCATTAACATTATCCCAGGCCAGCGCAACAGGTTCACGTCCTACAAATTCAGTTTCGATTGTCTTGAGTTGTTCACCAGTGGCCCCATCCAGAATGGTTAGGGTATTATCTGCCCAGTTCGCGACCCACACATTTTCACCATCAAAAGCCATAGCACGAGGAAATACACCTGTAGTATACGGTGCTGGTTTTTCTTCACCATCCTGAGCTTGAACTTTTGGAGCGTAGACTCCGCTCACACCGAAACTAATGATGAGGACGACCAAAACTAAAGCAATAATCGTTGAAAAGCGGCGTTTCATAAATGGAAAGCTCCCGATTGCTTATCATAAAACCTGATGGCATTATAGCACTGTCTGAATAACAGCGCTAAATTAGAGATAACTTATGCAAAATAAACCAACTATTTCATCAACGCAAGTTTCTTCTGTAAATACTGTTTATAATTTTGCCTTCATCAAAATTGATGATGTGACTCAACTCGAAGAAATGATTGTATTAATTAATCGGGCCCGTCATCAACTGATTGAATATGAGCGAATTATTTTAACCAAAGCTCGGCAAGGTTGGGTGGCTCTCATTATTGATACAGCCACGCCCGATCACTACTTACTACGAAATTTGAGTGGTCGGTTGAATACCACTGCGTTTGCATTTGGGGTTAATGGCAATCGAATATTTTATCGCCTGCAAAAATTGGGGCGCACGATTAGCGCTTACGAATCAGATTTGGGCGCATTGGTGCAACAATATCTGGATACTTTAATCTCGACGGGGGATGTGCGTATTCTCGATTTGGCAGAACCAGCCGGACGACTGGTTTTACGTTACTATCATGAACATCAACGAAGCCGAGCATGGACTCAACAAAATAGCGATCAACAAAAAATTCCGCATAACTATCAAAAATTCTATCAGGGACAAGCGGAAGAACTGCGCGAATTATTTATGCCCGGAGTGTCGGCGGGAGACATGCAAGAAATACTGAATCCCGATGTGGATGCCGATGAAGCATTTACTAAAATGGTCCAATATTTGGATTTGCCTTATTTAGTGGGGGATCATGTGGAGATGCAAAAATTATCAGATGATTCGCCGCAAAGTGAGCGCATCATCAAAGATTATGATATTCTTAGACCGAGTACCTGGTCCGAAGGCGACCATATCCCCAAGGATTGGGTTGTCTTAAAGAAAGAGATGTGGAAACAAGAATAAATAGGTTTTGGCTTGTCAATCAATCCTTCTTTAAAGAATTAGTATTATTGACAGATATCGTTGGTTTAGCTTTGGAGGATTTGATTTTGAACGCACAATTGCATCACCCATACTATATTCGGGTAACAAATGTCGATCTGTTCAATGTGATTGTGGCTGAAGCCGAGAAACACGATATTGCTGAAGAATTCCAAGCTACCCGCTATCAGGGGTATTATGAATTACGGACAAGCAACAGCAATTTATGGCAAGAGCTGGTGCTCTATGGCCAAATGTTGGCGCAACTTCAGGCTGAATTTATTGAAACAGGTGAAGATCGCCATCTCGAATAATTAGTCACTCCATTTTATAAATCACGGCGCGTTTCTTTATCGAATGGAAAGAGGCGCGCTTTCCATTGTTGTTTTAAACTCCGCACCGTTTCCCAAGCTTTTAATTGCACATCGTCTGGATATTCATACTTGATGGTATTTTCTTGGAATTCATGTTCATCAAGCACCAATAACTGATCCCAGCGGACTTGGACATCCAGATCGAGATCAATAAACTTGAGCGTTTTGGCCTCATAATCAACTTCAGGTGGGAGCGCAATATTACAATAATAGTCGCGTAAATGCCCGCGTGAAGCATAATTCATGTAGACATTAAACCAATCATTCCGCCAGAAAAACAAATCGGATTGATTGTCGGTCTCAAAAAAGGATTGCCGACTATAGTGGTTAATGCGGGTATGCAGGGGGGTAAAGAAATGTAGGACACCGTCTGCTTCACCGACATAATACGATTGCCATTCAATATGGCGCTGACGATCCCATTTCAGAGCGGTAATAGTCCAGTGTTCTCCCTGAACACACTCAGCTCGACTGGGTAACTGCATAAAAAACGAAACCTCCGTAAATAAATAGCCTACAACATCCCCTTATTTTGTATGTTGTAGGCTTAACTGACAAGCGTTAGTTGTTAACTTTCTGGTTTACGGCTAATGCGTAAGTTAACAATCTTATTCAAAATATCGAACCAGAAGGGTGCCCCAAACATAGCCGCACCGATGGTAATCAGCCATCCTAGAAGGTTCGTGAAAGTATCTGGAACCGGACGTGTTTTATCTTTAACTTGGGCAGGTAAAAAGCCAATTTTAGCGGCTTCAAGCTCTTGATCAGTCCAACCCACTGGAATATCTAGGCTTTGCAAGTCATCATTAAAAACTTGCGCCGGATTGTCTGAAGTTGCTTCAGCCTGACCAGCCTCGACACGAGCCGTAGCGGATTCGACCACGGCGGCACGTACAGTGGGATTAGTCCAGAGTGTATCCGCAATGGTAAGCGTATTGATATTGAAAAAGAGCGTCACAATCGTGGCAATAACGGCCAGCCAAAATTGCATACGTAATTTGAAAATAGCTGTGAGGCTATCCATTGAATTATTGAACCAATTTTCAATGCTCTTGTTGAATTCATGGAAGTCTGCTTGGACACTGAGCGAGGTATCTCGTAAGCGGCGATGATAGAGCAATTCAATTTGACGGCGTAAATAAGCCGTGGTCCGTTCAGGTAAATTAAGGGATTCAATACCTTGATCAATGAGGGTCATGATATTGCCGCGATCTGATAGCAAACGCTTCACATCTTTGATAATCATGGCTTTCTCAGCATCTGTCATACCGCGACCAACTCGTCCTAAAACCTCTTCAGTAAAGGCCAGAGCGTCATCTTCATTTTCATCAAGCAAACGATTAATGCGATTACGGATGCGTAATCGGGTTTGGTCTTCAAACTCCTCAGCCGCGGCTTTTTCAAGATGGATGAGCACTTCATCAAGGCTTCGGTCTTTGGCGACCTCAACAAATAAATCAATCAGCGCCGTGGCAAAAATATCTGGGGGTATATAGGGTGGATATTTATTGGCGGTCAGATTTGAATTCTTACTGTGATAGTCTTCTTGAAGATTAATACCAGCTAACCCTTGCATAATACGATCATAGAAATTGGTGCCCGTTAGACTGATATTTTGGATGAGTGGATGCTCCATCAATTTTTGGCGAACATCATCGTCGAGCATATACAACAGGGCATTTTGGAGCAAACGGCCTTTGAGGCGGCTCATCCGGCCAATTAACCCAAATGTTGTAGAACAAATTGTGCTGAGGACAAAGAAAATAAAGGTTAGTCCTAGCGCAGTGTCTAGTACTGCCGACCCAAACATAATTGTACTTTCCTTAGTCTCGATTAGAAAAAATAAGATGTAAATTTTGGTTAAAGTATAGTATGTTGCATTAGGTGCCGCAACGCAACTTGGTTAAATTGATAGATAAGAACATTTGTGCTAAAATTATATCTATCAATTGGCTAGTCGAGGATACTTCCCCATGTCTATTCAAATTTTCGCCGATAGTAAATCTGAATTAACAGTTACAGCACTAATTCCTAATACCTCTCCCGAATTTGTATATCAATGCTGGACAGTGACCGAACATCTTGAAAAATGGTGGGTACAGAAAGTGAAACAGCTTGAGATTAAACCCGAGGGGAATTATGAATTTCATTGGATGGTGAACGACAGCACTTTACGCGGCCAATTTAAAGAAATTCAGCCCCATCAGCATCTGAGTTTTACATGGAAATGGGATCATTTGCCAGAATTAGCCGAGCGCACAGTTAAGATTGATTTTAGTACAGTAAATGAGCAAGACACTAAAATTACAATTTGGCATGGTCCGTATGGTGAAACAGAACCTGAACAGCAAGAACGCCAAAATCATATTGACGGGTGGCAATTTTTTATGGAGCAACTGACCAATTACTGCGCGGGTGAATAGTTTAATCAGCGCGATGGCGGGCTTCGATTTCGCTTAACTGAGCCAGATAGATTTCTTCGCTCTCACGCACCGATTCGCTGAACCAAGCGTCTAAAATTTCCTTGGCAATTTCGGTAGAGGTTGCGCGGAGACTCATCACTAATACATTGGCATCGTTCCACCATTTAGCGCCACGAGCAGTTTCAGCATCGCCGCATAAAGCCGCCCGGATGCCGCGCACTTTATTCGCGGCAATAGATGCGCCTGTGCCGGTATAACAGAAAAGAACACCTTGTTCAGCTTCACCGTTGGCTATTTTTAGACCGAGCTGCTCTGATACTAAAGTCCACGGGACATCTTCGCCAACAAGGGGACCAAGTAGGATCACTTCATGGTCGCGCTTTTTTAATTCCTCAATAACAACATCCGTCAGATGTGTTTTTTCATCACTAGCCACTACAAGCTTCATCTTGAGAGTATCTTTCGCTAACAATAATAATTTACGACGATATTTTAACGTAAATTGCGTAGAAAATGAAAAGGCCACGTTATGCCGCGACCTTACATGATTTGATACAAGATGCTGAGAATTAACTCATCAAGAGGGGTAAACCAATCGTAATTAATGGTAAAAGCGCCACAATAGCCCATGTCAGTGGACTGTAGCCAATCCGTCCGCCTGAAAAACGTCCGCGTGGAAAAAGAATACGTAATAAGCTCAGCATCACGATAAACATAGCGGCGAAGGTGGTCGTATAATGCGCCAAGAATTGACTAAACTGGATATCTTCAGCCACACCGGGGGGTGTATTGATAATCTTCACAAAGCCCCAGATGAACGCCCCTTCGACAATACCGCTGAGCAGTAATAAGGCAGGTGGCCAATCGGCGTCCCAGCGGAGATAAGCTAAAAGACGATAGATAACATCCCAAATTAAACCAAAACCTAGCACATAAGCCAGTAAGGCAAATACGGTATGAAAATCATTGTATAGGGCACCGAATAGCGTCGTAACAAGTACACCTACGGTTGAAAATATGAAGAGCCGACTTTGCCAACGGCCAATTAAAGTTGGAATCATGGTTGCACTCCTCTGGCCCATTTCAGCCATTGCGTAAATGAGCGGAAAGCAGATAAGTGTTGTAAATAAGGAGCTTGATGGCGACGTAAACTGTCACTCATGCGGAACGCGGCATATTGTAACCCTAAGAAGCTATCTACCGGGGCAAATGGTCCACCCAGTGTCATCACCCCAGCGGCATACATACGTCCGGTTTCATTATCCATATCAGGAAGTTCAAACTCATTGGTGACAGCAAATCGTCCTGCCGGATTACGTGGCAATTCGTAAGTATCCATTAAGTCTTTAAGCACAGGATTCCCGTCTAAATCAGCAATGAGACCCGTGCAGTCTATGATGAAGTTCGTTTGTAATTGCGTAGATGGATTATTGGCACGACCGAGGATATGACTAACGATTTTGCCATCTGCCGATTGCTCGACTTTTTCAACTTGACCGAATTGGATGCTATACCAACCTTCGCGGACACCTTCGGACACCATTTGTCGCCAATCTGTGCGGTCTGCCGTTGTGGTGCCACCCCAATCCGCCATATAGGCTAGACGTTCTTCGGGCGCGGCCTGTTCAAGAATTTCGCGGTGGATGCCGCCGAATGAACTCTTGGGCCAGTTATAGGGTTGCATTTCCCAATGATTATCCACAGTCCGTTGACTATAAGCCCATTTATTGCCTTCCGTATTTGGGGCACGCATAATGTGGACTACGCCAATATTCGGATTTTTTTGGCGGGCTTCATACAGTCGTTGAATAATGCGTGAAGCTACAATTCCTCGGCCACGGACTAAAACAGTACCACCTTGTTCAGCTAATGTTTCATACACATGATGATGTGGTTCATAGGCATTCACGACCTTATGAAAATCGCCTGTAGTTAGCCGATAGTTTGTTAATTCGGTCAACATCCGGAAAGCGGGATAACCCAGTGCGATATGGACATAGTTACCGATAAAGAAACGATACGGATTTTCTTTATCCTGGCGCGAGGTGCTATAGGCGACAACATACCGGCCATCATCGGTTTTCCGAATGGCACGAATACTGCCGTAACGCCATAGTTCTGACCACCCAATGCGTTTCATTTCACGATCCATCGAAACGTAGACATTTCCGGCTCGTGGGGTGAACGATTCAATGAGGTCTGGTTCGCCGAAAATTTGCCATGCAATCCGTCCCGCGAGTTTTACATCCCCCGCTTTGAGACTATGCCAAATTTCGCGCACCGCATAGCCGGGAAATCCCCAGACATTATCTGGTGTTGAGCCCGAATCACTACGTAAACGTTCATGGTCCGGGATTTGTGAATTTTCGCAGAGCCGTTTGTATTTACTATAAGGGGTGGGGTCGATACCTAACACGCGAATTTGATCACGGGGTACGCCAGAAACTTGCAACACATCAACCCATGTGAAACTGCCGATGCCTCCGCCGAGCGCTAAATAAATACTCTCATCGATGGGCAAACCACTGGCTTGCAGATCCGCGATTTTCACCACTTTTTCGTCAAATATGGGGGGTGGAAAACTTGATGCAGGCGAACTATCGTCCGCGGATGGCGCTTTTAAATCCGCTATATTGATGGCAACAGTTCCAGCCATATCCGAAGAGGGTGCTTCGGGCGCGGGTGTATCATCAACTTCCAAATCATCTAACCGAATGGCTTGGGTTGAACTTCCATCGGCGGTGGGTACTTCAAATAACATGGTGACAGATTCATCGCCACGGGGAGCTTTAAACGCTTGGGTGAAGTAAGTCTCGGCTTCGCTCTTATCGCTAAATTCGCGCAAGTTTACCGATAAATTAAATGGACCAAGCGTAATGATATCACCACTTTGCAGAACCGCTTCGTTGATTTTTTGATCATTCACAACGGTTCCATTTTTGCTGTTTAAATCAACAATTTTTAGAGTGTTGTCTGACACTTGTTCTAAGCGAACATGCTTGCGCGAGATAAAATTACTGGGCAAGATAATTTCGTTTTCTGCACGGGAACCAATCGTGAGTGGGGCTTCTCCCACAAATTGGTTCAGAATACCCGTTGTGGGATCTTCCCATTGCAGATGGATAAAATATTTACTCATTCAGAATCCCCTTGCAGTTTACGCACATCAATCAAAACGGTTCGCGCCGCCGCTAATGACCAACCATCATAGGGACATTCGTCTAAATTTGCCGGTAGCGTTCGTTTGCATTTAGGACACTCCACCATCGGTTGATCGAGGGGATCTGTATCGCCGGTGCCGGGGGCTTTCAGTTCAAGGATATTCACAATTGCACCATGTAAATCGATCTTAAAGCCCTTGCGAAGTAACAGCGTTTGTTCAGGTGCCAGCGTTTCAAGCGCTTTGTCCGTAACAACTTGAAATGGATTAGTTTGACTGATATTGGCTAACTGAATATTCCGACCGAACATTTTGATTTCAGCTTGGTAACGCGACAATGTTGATTTGACAATGACTATATCATTGTCGCTATGCCGCCCAATGCGTATGGTTGAGTGGGTTGCTAAATCAAATTCCTTTTGATGATGACCTTCATCATTTTGCCATTCTAGTGTGATCAAAAAATCTCCCATGATACTTTTTCCTTCACTTCAAAATACATCAATAACTTTATAACCCTGAGGTATTTGGCAATCTAAAATGAGCAAGTTAGGCTCAACTTGCTCATAATAAATACCTTACTGTTTATACCTCAGTTTCATCATCTTCGTCAGGTAAAATTAAGGCCGGAAATTCACCCGTAATCCGGGCTTTAATGGCCCTGAAAGTCTGGGTTTCACGAATGGGGGCAATGACCCTATTTCGATAGTTTAAAAGACTCCAGAACCAAACAGCACAACCCAACACGGCTAGACCCGTTATCAACATATGAATCGGTTTGATGGGAACTAGCCAGATGGTAGTGAATACTTCGAGCGTAATCAGGGAAAGTAAAAAGATGATGATATGGTCTCGTTTCAGTTTTGCAGAAACGGTGGCACCGAGAGGCGCTCCAATAACCACAATCGGCACAGCCACGAGCCAATAATCCCAAGCAATGCCAATATCTTGGGCAATAGCTCCGTGTAAGAAGAAGCCAACGATTGAATTTAATCCCATGATAACTACGGTTGTAGGAGTACTGATTTTTTCGTTAATACCAAACGCCAGCGTTAAGACAACGAACGTGAGCATATCAATGCCGGAACCTGTTTGGGCGGCAAAAATGCCACCTGCAATGCCCAATAGTCCAAAACGGAGTGGCATCAATTGATCCCAATTTTTAATGTTTTGACGGGGTTCCCATTGGATAATCCAGCGCGAAATGAACATGGCCACACCAAACACCGCGGCGACAAACGTAAAGAGTATGCGGGGATAAGGGTTGGGCATCACAAATACAAATGTTCCTAAAATTTGTCCCAGAATGCCACCTAAGGAAACCCACCAGATTACTTTTGTTAAAACGGGAATTTGGCGGGCATAAATAACAATCGCGGCGGTGGTCATGCCGACGGCTTGAATCATGAGGCCGAAGGTGCGTGCTTCGGCGGGTGCGATGTGTAAGGCTTTGGTAAAGACAGGGAAAGCTACCGCGGCACCACCTTCAGCCGTGGCACCCGCAATAAATGACCCAGCCGTCATGGTGAGCGAGATTTCCCAAAATTCTTTGAACAAATCCCATTTATTGGCCAAAAACATATAGCTAAACCATGACACATAAATAACAACAAGCAGAGCGGGATAAACCCGTGCTCTGAATTGGGTCGTTTTGACCCATTTTAGGGCAACAGTTGTCAAAATTTGTACCTCACTGATAACGTTTTATAAAGAAGCAGAAGTTAAATCGATGCTAAGTTTAGCTTTAATAATTTAGAAAGCACAAAGTTTCTTTTAAAAATATCCCAACAATTAAGATAATGTAAATTCTTTGGTGATAAAATGTGAACAGATTAGGGTTGATTTTGGGTCGCATACATGGCGGTGATTGCCTTGACCACATGGAGTTGAGTAGAATGTAGGCGTTTACCGGATTAATCTATAAAGGTGGTGTGCTTTCTATACCGCAGTCAATGTAACCCTATTGGGAAAAACCGTTCTCCGTTTTGAAGAAGGTCATGCGGCCTTGATGCGTCAAGCTTTTGCTGATTTGGAAAAGCAAGGTATTCAGTTACCCACTGAGGTTAATTCTGAATTGTTGATTTTGGGGAATATTCGCCGCGATATTTCACATATTGAGATGGATCGGAAGGTATCTTGGACAGCCTTAGCTGTGATGATGTGGCAGGGTATTACGTGCCTTGATGCCCATCATCCGGAACATGCCATGCGGTGTCGGACGATGTCGGTAAATGATGCCTACGCAGAAATGGTCAAAATTATCCGGCAGGGCTTTACGGAAGGTTGTGATGCGAACCAAACATGGGATGAACGGACGTTAGCCTTTGGCGGGATGTTGCACACCCTGCAAGATAGTTATTGTATCGCCCATGCCGGACGAATTAATAACGCTGAACCCACCTCACCGTTAATTGATATGTACACCTATCCAAGCCGCCATCATCCCCTGACAACGAGTAAAGATGGCGTGTGGCAAGATAAAGCGAAGACAGCCTTTAAACCTTATGCCGCTTCAGCGATTCAGGCGACCGTCGCCGCGCTCAAAATATTTGCGTCGCAATCTTTAGATGGTCTCGATCAGTTTATGGACACTTACGTCGCTTATCGTCCCGATATTAAAGGCTACTAGCTACACAATTTCTGAACATGTTTTCGATACTATCATGGCTATAGGAACTTAACTACATGTATACAGGGGAAAACAACATGTTACAGAAAGTCTTTTATCTTATTCCACTGAGTCTGAGTTTGGTGGTGAGTACACTCAGTATCCCAATAACGACACAACCAACCGAAGCCCAATCGCTGAGTTATGTGATTGTGGATACGGGCCAACATCACTGTTATGCCGATAGCGGCGGATTAGATTGTCCGACAGAAGGTGCAGAATTTTACGGCCAAGACGCGCAATATCAAGGCAATGAACCCAGTTATCAAGATAATGGCGATGGCACCATCACTGATTTGAACACGGGTTTAATGTGGCAAAAAACACCGGATCTTGTCAACAAAGTTACACTTGATGAAGCGTACGTTGGTGCTGAAACTTTAGATCTTGGCGACTACACAGATTGGCGGGTGCCGACCATCAAAGAATTATATTCACTCATTGATTTTGGGGGCAGTTTAAATATCAGCGACCCCTATATCGATACCGCTTATTTCGATTTTGTGTACGGCAACACCGATGCTGGTGAACGCGAGATTGATGCCCAATATTGGTCAAGCACGGAATATGTTGGTATGACTGAAATGAATGGCACGCAAAATCCAACCGCTTTTGGTGTTAATTTTGCGGATGGGCGAATTAAGGGCTATCCGATTTTAGCTGGACAACGTGAAGGCCGTATGTTTGTGCGCTATGTGCGCGGTAATGTCGATTATGGGGTGAATGATTTTGCAGATAATGGCGACGGGACGATTACTGATCAAGCTACAAGTTTAGTCTGGATGCAAACCGACAGCGGTATGGAACTTGATTGGAGCGACGCACTCGCTTACTGTGAAGACTTGAGCTATGCCGGTGTTAATGATTGGCGCTTACCCAATGCCAAAGAATTGCAATCTATTGTTGATTACACTCGGGCACCTGAAGCAACAGACCCTGCTCAACAAGGTGTCGCGCTCGACCCCATATTTGAAGTGACTGAAATCGAATCATGGTATTGGTCAAGCACAACGCTCAATGAAGGCATGGGTGATGGTATTTATGTCACTTTCGGGCAAGCTTTCGGTGAACAGAATGGCGAATTGAATGATGTGCATGGAGCCGGTTCACAACGGAGCGATCCAAAAGCTGAAAATACAGCCCGTCGTGAAACGGGGACTGCCCCACAAGGCGATGAAATTCGAATTTACAATTATGTGCGCTGTGTCCGTGCGGGTGATGTCGGCATCACGACCGATACCCAATCGGGTAGTACCGTACCAACTTCACAACTACCGGGTCCACCAGATGGCAACACCGACCAAGGCAATAGCAATGGAAATGGGCAACCGCCCAACAGTAATGGACAGGGACCCAGTGGGGGTAATCCGCCGCAAGAAGCAATCAGTGCTTGTAATGGCTTAAGTGCAGGCTCAAGTTGCGAAGTTTCGACACCAAACGGCACCATCAGCGGTACGTGTCAGCAAATGCAAAGTCAGTTGGCATGCGTTCCCGCCGGAGGGCCACCTCAATAGATCCAAATAAAATCGAAAAGGCTCGTATCTTGGCTTAAATCTGGATACGAGCCTTTTTTGTTTAATAATTATGTCAGAATTTTTATTCGATTAATTTACCCATAAAGGCTAAGGCTGTGCCAGTGATGGTACCGCCAAAAATACCGGTCCCAAAGTCTGTTAAGGTGTTTAACCCTGAGACGTCAGCGAGTTCTATATACACAAGTGCACTTGTCATCGCCAAGGCCGCCACTAAACTGATCATCACATACCACCAGAATTTTGAATCTAAGCTACGGATTAACGCAATCGTAATAATGGGTAGCAAAATGACATAAGCAGGCAAGATAAAATACAGCCAATTCTTGCCAAAATTGCTGAGTTGAACTTCGGGGACAACACTAATAACTTGATTGTCTTCTTCGGAAGGTGGTGTATCTATATAACCGTATTCATCAATACCGTATATTTCGTTATACCATGCCGCAAATTCGGTCATGCCATCTTGATCGAGGGTAAATGCGCCATCTTGGCCGGGATCGCTTCGGCCATAGGTTTGGAGACAGGTGTCACTCGGCAAACCTTGGGCGGCTAGATTAATGCCAGACTCTCTTGCATCCCGTTCCTGATTTGTTTTTTTGACATAATCTTCATCGATAACGTTGACATAGTTCGGTAAGCGAGGATCACGCACGTCGGCAGAAATTTGAATTTGAAACAGCAGAGGATGAATCTGTTCACAGGAATCCTCAACGGCAATACCTGCAGAATAAACGTTCACAAATGTCAGTGCACTAAGAATAACGGCAATAATTATTATGGCCGTTTGTCGGGTAAGCGAAGACAAACAACCTCCGGACTTTGTATCAGACATTGAGGTTCCCCTTTAATTTAGTGTAAGTTTGGCGAAGTAAAGCAATGTCCTAAGAGACATATTGAGTAAAACTTACCACAAATAGTTAAGCAAAGAAAATTTACGCAAAAAATATTATATAAAAGTTTGTTTTTTGAGGTTCACTGCCGCTAGCAGGCGCTCATTCGCATTTTATTTCGTGATAATATATTTTTGAACGAATTTATTTCAGAACATTCTTCTGTACTTGCTCCTCCGATCTTTTATTAAGATGTTAAACTCAGTAGACTTGATATATCGGGGTTCTTTGGTACATGTAAGGTTAATGATCTAGTGGTAGCAATAATTGCGAATCGGTATGAGTTAGAAGATTCACTTGGCCAAGGCGGTATGGGTGAAGTTTATCGTGCCTATGACCGCTTGACGGGTGAGACTGTTGCAATCAAAAGGGTTTTAGCTGATCCCTCTAATCTTATTTTTAATTCTCAGGCTGAAAATTCGGATGAATGGCTGGCTCTTGCGCGTGAATTTAGAATATTAGCGTCATTACGCCATCCCAATATTGTCAGCGTACTCGACTATGGCTTCGACTCCAAAAAAATCCCCTACTTCACCATGGAATATCTAGACAATACGCACAGTCTGGAAAATATTGGGCGTGCTTTTGGCTTACTGGAACGCGTTGACATCGTTATTCAAATCCTACAGGGGTTGGATTATTTACATCGACAGGGTCTCTTGCACCGTGATCTTAAACCGAATAATATCATGATGCAGAGCGGGCAAGTCAAAATTATTGATTTTGGTTTGGCGGTTGAACCAGACCAATCAGAAAACACAATGGGGACGTTGACTTATCTTGCGCCAGAACAATTTGCGGGTCAACCAGCCAGTGTTGCCTCAGACTTATATGCGGTGGGGTTGATGGCTTATCAAATCTTTATGGGGCATTATCCTTTTGATACACATCAGACCGTTCCTAAACTTATTTTTGATATCATGCATACGCTGATTGACTGTAGTTCTTTGCCGGCTGAGATTCAGCCAATTGTCGAGCGTCTGTTGGTCAAAGAGCCATCCGAACGTTATACCAGTGCC
>JBNLCD010000044.1:0-17531 GCA_050303635.1 Anaerolineae bacterium | reverse complement strand
TTTACGATGGACCATTGCTGTGGCAGGATTATCACTTCTATTTCTAACGGGTCACTTCAATCAACTTCGCGCTGAAGCGTCAACCGCATGGCAATTCTTCTTTTGGGGTAATGAAGATGTTTTTCAAGCAGATATTATTGGCCATCAATTTCATAAGTTTGAGTTCAGCGAACCCGTTGATTATGAATTACCCAAGTGGTCAACTGATGAAGAATTGCTAATTTATGGTGCATCTGATGGCACTATCCATGCAGTACGCAATGGTCAAGGAACCTCTGCGCAAGTGACATTTCCGGCTGAACATGAAATTGATTATGCACCGCGCTGGTCGCCTACAAAGGATGAATTTATATTTATCCGAGAGGACTCAGAAAGTAATCGCTACAGCCGACAGATTTATTTAAAAACTACGGATGGCATACAGATATTGCCCAATAAAGATTTTCATCCGGACGGTTATATACTGCAGTGGTCACCGGATGGCACGAAAATTCTTTTTGGCGCCTATTCTTCAGTTACCGGTGACGACAGTCTTTTTGTTTACGATGTAAAAACAATGGAAGCGACTGATATTGTTGAGGATAATGCCATTAATTATCCAACCTATCCTTCATGGTCGCCCGATAGTGAGTGGATTAGTTTTTTAGCAGAAGACGATGAAAATGAGTCGTTGTATCGTATCTTCAAAGTACATCCCAACGGCCAAGACTTGCAAGCAATTTCCCCCATTAACTATGATATTGACTATTATGAGACGCAATGGTCACCCCGTGGAGATTATATCGCTGTGCTAGGGGAAAGTTATGAAAACTACATCGGCATGCAATTCAGCTTTTTTTCGCCAGACGGCCAGCACCAAAAAATATTTGAACTCAATGAACTCTACATTTATGAGGAAGACTGGCTCTGGACACCAGATGGGCGGTGGATTGTCTTCACTGATGATTGGGGTTATTTGTTTCGTTTAGAGGTCGCGACTGGTGAACTCACCAAAATTATCGAAGATGACGAAGAATATTTCTTATACCCAAAACTCAGCAAGCCCCTTGATCTAAGTTGGCGTTCGATTCACCTATTTGGTTTGGCGAGCTTACTCATTGGTATTGGCATCCTCTTGTCCCTGAAGAAATATAATTACTTTACTTAAAATGCCGCTGAGGGATAAGTTATGCGCTTCATTTTACGATGGATCATTGCCGTGGCAGGCTTATTGCTTCTATTTTTGACAACTCAGTTTCATCAATTGCGGACTGAAGCTTCCGCCGGATGGCAATTTCTGTTTTGGGGAGATGCCACCGTCTTTGAGGGCAATATATTGCAAAATGACTTTCACGAATTATCACTCCCCAGCTCCACAAATGAATATAGTATGCCAAGCTGGTCGCATGATGGTGAAAAATTGATTTATTCGAATGACAGTGAAGCTATTATCCAAGTTCAGCAGGGGCAAAATCTATCTGAGCAAGTGACCTTTCCGCAAGGTACAGAACATGATTATGACCCGCACTGGTCACCCGTAGCCGACGAATTTTTATTCATTCGCGAACAAATGGAAGACAATCGCTTAGTTTCGCAGGTTTTTATCGGTGATAAGAATGGCACCCACCCATTACTCGATAATGAACTCCCAACCGGGGCATATAGACCGCAATGGTCACCAGATGGCACCCGAATTCTTTTTGAGGGTTACGGCAACAACATCGACAGTTATTTTGTCTATGATTTAGAAACCGAACAACTTGTTGATATCTTAGATGGATATGATATAGCTTACCAAGGCTATGCCAGCTGGGCACCTGATAGCGAATGGATTATCTTCACTGCCGATGATAATGCTAACGCCTCACTTATCCGGATCTTTAAAGTACGCACCAATGGCCAAGATTTACAAGCAATCACCCCCGTACAATATGAGATTGTCTATTATGAGGCCCAGTGGTCACCCGTTGGCGACTATATTGCTGTCCTAAGCGAAGATTATAATACTTATACGGGCCTTCAATTCAACTTGTTTTCTCCCGAAGGACAACACAAAAAGACGTTTAAACTTAACGATTTATACATTTATGAAGAGGATTGGCTTTGGACACCAGATGGCCAGTGGATTGTTTTTACGGATGATTGGGGTTACTTGTATCGTTTAGAAGTCGCGACCGGGGAAGTCACTAAAATTATTGAGGATGAGCGGCAATATTTTTATGCACCCTCTATAAGCAAAGCGATTGATCTCAAGTGGCACTCATTTCGACTATCTTTGCTTATCAGTCTATTCATGCTTATGGGTTTATTTCTCAGTATAAAACACCAGATCTGGTTGAAGTTCAAAACACTTTAAACATTTTGCCAAAAATACCTACCAATTCATTGCAGGTTCGGTGGCTTTATGGCATGGTAGTGTAAATTTATTTTGGATACGCGCGATATATCTTGCCTGAGGACTATTTAACCCTATGAGTAATTATTGGTCGGATGAAGGCCGCAAGAGCTTAGCCCGAATTTATCCTCGCCTCACACCTTATTTAGAGAATCTTTCGGCTGATGATAAGACCCTTTTTTTAGAACGTTTGGCGACCCAACTGCCGAATATTTTACAAACCCTTATTCCGCTCTATGGTCGACGTTATGATTTTTTCTATCATTTTGAGCAGATCATATTAACCGCCATTCAATATTTTATGGAACGGCCTACCTCATCAAAAAAGCTCGATGAAGCACGCGTGGCACAACCCGATTGGTTTCAAAGTGAGCACATGTTGGGCGGTGTGTGCTATGTTGATCGTTTTGCCGGAGATTTAAAGGGCATCCTTGATAAAATCGATTATTTTGAAGAAATTGGCCTGACTTATTTACATCTTCTGCCCCTCTTTTTGTGTCCCGAAGATAATAGCGATGGGGGCTATGCGGTCAGTGATTATCGTCAAGTTAATCCTGAACTCGGCACGATGGAAGATCTGCGTGAAGTCGCGGAAGCACTTCAAGAACGTGGAATTAGCTTGGTTGTCGATTTTATTTTTAATCATACGTCGGATGAACATATTTGGGCCCAAAAAGCCCGCACAGATGATCCGATCTACCGCGATTTTTATTATTTTTTCCCGGATCGTGCTCAACCGGATGCCTATGAACGCCATTTACGCGAAATTTTCCCCGAACAAGCACCGGGTAGCTTTACCTATTTGCCAGAACAAGATGCATGGGTCTGGACGACTTTCAATCATTTCCAATGGGATTTGAACTACAGCAATCCGGATGTTTTTCGGGCCATGTTGGCGGAGTTGCTCTTTCTGGCGAATGTCGGCGTTGATGTTTTTCGGCTAGATGCGGTTGCTTTTACGTGGAAAAAAATTGGTACTGATTGTGAAAATCTGCCCGAAGCCCATCTCTTAATTCAAGCTTTTTATGCCGTAATGCAAGTCGTTGCCCCAGCGGTCATTTTTAAATCTGAAGCCATTGTGCATCCCGATGATGTCGTTCGCTATTTTGGCTTAGCCGAACGCGCCGGGAAGGAATGCCAGATCTCCTACTATCCAATGCTGATGGTTTTGCTCTGGGATGCGCTAGCCACCCGCAAAATTGATTTAATGACCACCGCCCTCAGCAAACGTTACAAAATTCCAGCAAGCTGTTCGTGGGTCAATTATGTGCGGTGTCATGATGATATTGGCTGGGGTTTTGCTGATGAAGATGCGGCCCTGTTAGGCATCAATGGCCATGATCATCGTAATTTCCTCAATGCCTTCTATACTGGACGCTTTGACGGCAGTTTTGCGCGGGGCTTACCCTTTAACTACAATCCCAAAACAGGTGATATGCGTATCAGTGGGATGGCGGCTTCATTAGTAGGTTTAGAGGAAGGTCTCGCCGAAAACAATCCTGAAAAAATTGAAAATAGTATTCGGCGGCACCTGCTGATTCACAATATTATTTTCAGTATTGGCGGGATACCGCTCATTTATCTCAATGATGAAATCGGCAAAATCAATGATTATAGCTATGAAGATAACCCCAACTTGGTGCAAGACAATCGCTGGGTCCACCGTCCGGCCACAGATTGGGAACAGATGCAGAAACGGAATGTGCCGGATACCATCGAACATCGCATTTTTAGCAAAATGATGCAGATGATTCAGCTACGGAAGCAATTAGCCTGTTTTGCCAATGGCGAGATGAAGCTGGTGAATACCTATAATATTCATGTATTGGGCTATCTACGCGGACCCAATCAGGTGGATAAAGTGTTGATCTTGGCTAATTTCAGTGAACAAATCCAACCTGTTATTCGGAAAGTCTTGGTTGAAGCCGGACTCAGTCATGACATTATTGATCTAATCAATCCCAACGGTCTAGATTTAGACAGGGAAATCATCATTCTGGAACCCTATCAATATCTGTGGATCACCAAAGACTAACCAATTAAAAAAACAACCCGTCAAAATTGCGGGGTGTTTTTCTTTAAAGGCTTGATTAAGCTTTTCCAAAAGCTTGGAACCACTTTTCTTGTGCTAAATCATCTTCTCACGGATATAGGCACTGGTATAGTCTAATACTGTCACCACAACAGCAATGGCCAGCACTGCTACCCCGGCTTCTTGATAACGCAACTGATTAATTTGTTGGCTTAACAAGAAACCAATACCACCCCCACCGACGAACCCGATAATCGTGGACATACGCACATTAATATCCCAGCGATACATCGTAAACGCGATATAGGGTGGCACAATTTGCGGAACCACCGCATAAATGACCATTTGCAACCGATTCGCGCCCGTTGCTAACACCGCTTCAATGGGGCCTTCATCGATATTTTCGACTTGTTCGGAGTAAAGCTTACCTAAAGAAGCTACCGAGTGCAGAGCGAGGGCTAGCATCCCCGCAAAGGGACCAATCCCGACCCAGATGACAAACACAATACCCATAATGAGGGGTTCAATCGAACGCATCGTATTCAGAATAGTACGTGTCGTATTGTAAACCACCATCCCGAAGGGGAAGCTAGAATTTACACCCGCTAAACCGCCCATAACTGCGCCTAATCCGAAACCAATCAAAAAGGCGCGGAGAGTATAGATTTTGATGCTGAAGAACAAAACATCCATTTCTTCATTTAAGGGACGACGCCCATCAATTAAGCCTCGTTGAGTATTCATGACTTGGAATGTGATGATGAAGATCAGTATCGCCCCGAGCAATGCTAACACTTGCAAAATGAATTTTTCGGCACCTTGGGGTTTGACATATTTATCACGGGGGAAAATAAGCTGATAAATCATGGGCAACACCTGGCTACCAATAAATCCGGCGGCTAGCGGTACTAATAGAATCAACAAAGCGGCTTGATGACTAAGTTGAGCCAATCCCAATAAGATCATGCCTGCCACCAGCGCCCCTAAAATCGCCCCAAAACCATGATCGATAATGGGGACATTTCGGGTAACCTTAATGGCGGGCGCGGCTATCGAACTACTCATCGATGCGAGGTAGAACGCACCCAGCAAGCTGGCAATTAAGGTGATAATCAGATCAACTAATTCACCAATGGTCCCGACCATATTACCCACATCGGCAAAGACGCCAACTTTTTGAACTTCGGCTCCAAACCAAATACCCAAACCACCTAAGATACCCACAACCAGCATGACCAGCATGAGCACCACAATATTCTGGATAACCTGAACGCCTAAACGGGAAAAAGTGTTCACCATCTTCGCCATACCGGTTTCATCAAGGCGCGGCGCAAAGAAACTCTTAACCCGGTTCAGTCCGATAATCAACACCATCAGTACGCTTGCCAAAATCAGGGTTCCCCCAGCTTTCAGGATTTCTAAATCGGCCAAATCTTTCCAGCCGCTTATGCCAAACTCACCGATAATGGACAATAATTCGCCACCTAACCACCAACCGAAGGGGAAAAAGAGGACACCAACTAAAACGGGTCCAAGTGGCATACTTAATTGCCGCATTAAGTTCCGGGCGGCTAAAAAGCTCAATGCAATGGAAATCGGCAAAGCTAATGTGGTCGCCATCAACGCGAGGAAGATGGTTTCAACCATTTTTTCAGCAACTGTTTTACTTGTTTCCGTCAAGCGCAGTGTGGATGTAAAGGTTGGTTTGAACTCACCTTTTTGGAGGTCTAAGCCTAGATCAAATTTGGGGTCCAAGTCTTTAGGAAAAAAGTTTTCGGCTTCAACTTGATGGATATTGTTATTACCTGATACGCGCCCCAATTTAGGAATCTCAAATTCTTCTCTAAAGTGGCCATCGCTATCAAGTTCAAAGCGCGTAATGGGAATAGTATTATTGGGCAAACGCCAACGGATAATTCCTGAGTTGCGTGGATGATATTCGAAATTAAAGCCTTCAACAACGATGATATCATCACTGAAACCACATGTTTCAGAAATCGTGATATATGGCGCACCAGCCTCTATCTCCGGCTGTTCAATGTCCGCATCTTCAGGGCAATTATTGGCGGCCATAAAATTTAAGGAGGTAATTTCAGATTCGGTATCTTGCTCAAAAATATTCGGCGAGAGCAATTCACGTAAAGCCCGCGAAAGTCCAACACGCCGTTGAGGATCTTGTGGTTCTTCCAAACTAATATCCGTAACAGTCCATCCATATGCATAGATGAAGATACCAACAATCAAAGCGATAACAATAAATAAATTACGTAGCGCGCTATTTTTTGATGGCAGTCCCCTAAGATCACTGTTCTTTTTTTGGGGGTTAGGAGCTTGATCTCCTTGCAACATATTTATTTCTCCTAATTAATGTGGACTTCTTTGGCATCTTCACCATAGATATCTTTGAAGCGTTGCTCGTCGATATCGTGGGGATCGCCATCGAATTCAATCTTGCCATCTTTGAGGGCAATGATACGGTCAGCATAAGCACGAGCTAAACTGAGGAAGTGCAAGCTACAGAGAACGGTAATACCATCTTCTTTGTTCAATGCTTGCAAATAATCCATGACGGAATGGGAAGTCGCGGGGTCAAGACTAGCGACAGGTTCATCCGCCAGCATCAGTTCGGGTTCTTGCATCAAGGCGCGGGCAATACCCACCCGTTGTTGTTGCCCACCACTCAATGCATCGGCGCGATTATAAGCTTTGTCCTGAATCCCAACTCTTGCTAATTGGGCGAGCGCTTTGTCCCGGTCGCCTCTGGAGAAATAATTCAAAAAGCTCCAGACCGGATTGGTATAACCTAAACGCCCGCTGAGTACATTGGTCATGACATTGGAACGCTTGACGAGGTTGAAATGCTGAAAAACCATGCCAATTTTGCGGCGGATTAAACGCAGTTCTTCGTCGTTGGCGCGGGTAATATCAATGCCGTTCCACAGAATTGAGCCTTCAGACGGTTCTATCGAACGATTGATGCACCGCAAAAGTGTGGATTTACCCGACCCGCTAAGCCCAATAATGACCAAAAATTGGCCGTCTGGAACTTCAAAGCTGATATCATCCAAAGCCTTAAACCCATTGGGGTAAACTTTGGTTAAATTTTCAATTTTAAGCATAAATTTTGTTCTCCAAAAACAAAAATCTTTAGGAATTATACAGTTCGCAACCTACAATAAATGCCGCAAACCTCATAGTTAGATTGAAATGTAACACTCCTAATTTTGTTAAAAACGGGCAGAGTTGAACCCTGCCCGTCTATTTTACAAGCTAAACGTGTTGGAAGATAAGGGATTATTCACCCAAAACATCTTCTTCAGTTTGGCCAAGGATTTCCATTTGCAAACGAACTGAATCGAAGGCATCGTCTTCGATATAGGTCAAGGTTGACCAGCTATAGAAATCTTCATTACCCAAAGAATCGTCCCATGCTTCGGTTTCAGAGAAAGCAATCATGGCTTCGATAATTTCGGTACGGAGTTCTTCGGGGAAATCTGGGCCGAAGCTCAAGGTATCGTTCGGGATGGGATCGCTAATGCGGAGAATACGAACTTGATCAATCACGTCTGGTGCGGTTTCGCGAACTGACGGACGAGCATCCAACGGACGTACTTCACCAACATAGAGGTTACCATCTTCACCGATGAAAGCTTCGTCGAGGGAGAGATCATACGGTTCTGGATTATCGCCAACTTCCCAAGCGGCACCTGGTACAAGCGGTGGGCTGAAGTAAGTCGTACCGAAATCAGCTTCACCATTGTAGACTGCCAAAACAGTTTGACCATGACCACCGGTTTCAATTTGATCACCAGGGGTAATGCCAGCGGCGGCTAACTCAACAGAAGGTACAATAAAGCCAGAGGTTGAGGTGGGATCACCATAAGCCCAGGTACGGCCTTCGAGATCACCAAAGGTGTAGATATCACTATCACGACGGACAATATATTGAGCCCAGTAGAATTCGCGACCAAAACGAACAGCGGCGGCTTCAACTTCGATACCACAGCGGTTGTTAGCAACGACATAACCAGCGGCTGGAATAAAGCCCATGGATGTATCAGGTGCGGCGCACATGGCTTCAATGGTTGCGGCATAAGAAGTCGGAACATATACTTCAAAGTGCAAACCAGTGGCATCTTCCAATGCACCCCGTAAAACTTCACCACCTGCTACAATAACTTCAGCATCACCGGATGGGACAAAATATACTTGAATGGGGTTGTCTTCGCTACCCAAATCACCACCATCTTGCGCGGCGACTGGTGCGCTATGGAGTGGCAACACGGCGGCGGCCACAATCACGACAACAATCAAAAAGGCAACTGACTTAAAAAACTTATTCATAGAGAATAGCCTCCATATCAAAGAGTTTATATTCATAAACCCTGTTGAATAAACAATTTTTGGTGCATTATTTATTTTATCTATAGTCTGATAGTCTTGCAAATAGACACTTTTTTTAATCATTTTAGCCTATCGAGCGAGAAATATTATGCCTGAAACCATTATACCTATCCTAATTTTAAATGGACGCCCCGCCTCCGGTAAAAGCGAGGTCATTGCCTATCTAAATAATCTGTCCGATAAACAGCGTCGTGAACACTTCCATCTCGGGAAATTGTATGAACTGGATGATTTTCCGATGCTGTGGACATGGTTTGAGGAAGATGCCCTTCTCCAAAAAATATTTAACAAGCCACGGATTCACACCGATGCGGATGGCTATTTTATTCACGATGATTTGTGGCATCTGTTGATTGAACGGATTAGTTTGGATTACGACAAATTGTTGCGTGACAATCCTGATTTGCACAATGAGCATACTGTCTTGATTGAATTTTCGCGGGGTTCGGAACATGGCGGCTATCAAGAAGCCTATCCTCATCTAAGTGACCTCATTCTGCAACAAGCTGGCATTCTCTATATTGATGTCCCTTATGAAGAATCACTCCGCAAAAATCGTCGCCGCTTTAATCCAGATCGCCCTGATAGCATTTTGGAACATGGTCTGCCTGATGAAAAACTCGAACGTCTTTATAAAGAAGTCGATTGGCATGAAATCACCGCCCAACATGCTGAAATGGTGCAAATTCGTGATTATCAAGTACCGTATGTGACCTTTGATAACACCACCGATTTGACAACCAATATCGGCCCTGAATTTGAAGCTCAACTGAAGAACAATCTAAATAATTTGTGGGCTCACTTGCAAAAATAGGACATTATCGCGAAGAAACAAAAAAATCCCGCCGAGCATAACACTCGACGGGATTTTGCAATTTCGAAGGAAAGGTAAATTACTTGAGTTCAGCTTTAGCGCCAGCTTCTTCGAGCTTCTTCTTGGCGTCTTCAGCGGCTTCCTTGGTAACAGCTTCGAGCAAGGTAGCGGGAGCGCCTTCAACAGCGGCCTTGGCTTCAGCCAAACCGAGGCTGGTGAAGCTACGGACAGCTTTAATGACTTCGATTTTCTTAGGACCAACATCGGTCAAAACAACATCGAATTCAGTCTTTTCTTCTTCTTCTTCAGCGGCGGCACCACCACCCATCATCATGGGCATAGCACCCATTGCCATCGGAGCGGCGGCTTCAACACCCCATTCTTCTTCAAGCATGCCTTTAAGTTCAGCGGCTTCCATAATGGTCAAAGCGCTGAGTTCTTCCACGAGTTTTTGCAAATCAGCCATTGTTACTGTGTTCTCCTAATTTCAAAATTTTGTGTCTGATGTTTGTTATTTGAATTTAACTGCAAATTTGAATTAAACGGCGATGCTTACGCGGCATCTTCGCCATTTTCTTGTTTGTCGATATATGCGGCGATAACGCTGACCACATCGCGTTGTGGTGCAACCAACAAACTGAGTAATTGGGAAGCAGGTTGAACAACCATACCCGCCAATGTTGCACGCAGTTCGTCCATCGTCGGTAATTCGGACAAAATCTTAAGTTGAGCCTGATCATAGACTTCCGTCGGAGCAACAGCTCCCTTCAGGATAAGTAATTCATTATCCTTGGTGGCATCCATGAGTGCTTTGACGGTACCGGGTAGGTTGTCAAAAGCAAACCCAACGGCTACAGGACCGTTTAACAATTCTTCAGGTACTGCAAAACCAACCTCATTCAAAGCGATCTTGAGCAAGGTATTTTTGGTGACGGTATATTGTGAACCAACTTCGCGCATCTTTTCGCGGATATTGTTAAAACGCGGCATAGATAACCCACGATATTCGGTCACGATAATCCCACTACAATTATCAAGCCAATCTACATATTGGGCGATAATTTCTTCTTTTTTCTTGCGACTAATTGCCAAGGCAATTTCCTCCTTTCCATCGAAATTGGCAGGAAGGACCCGCTTTCACCAGACAACAAAAAATCGGTCTGTGCACCACGAGGCACACAAGACCGAATTAAATTCCATAGTTGGATTAATTCTGTGGTCTCTACCTCGGCAGGTTTCTATTAAGTTCATCTTTGATGAACACCTGCTGTCTGTGGCAAAAGACGTTGGTTTCTTCACTAAGCCGCGCAAAGTATACTAATTCAGGCATTCTGTGTCAAGAGTGGCTCATTCGACATCACAGCTTAACAATTTCGTATGAAGTTTTCCTATTTTCCAAATTTTAGCAATGATTATACAATATAAGTGTTCTGCTTATACTCAATCGCTAAGGTACTGTCGCTAATGTCTAGTCTGCCTATTCTAAATTCCGCACGTTTGTTACTCAGACCATTAACAAGCGAAGATGCACCCCGCTTGACAGAATTACTGCAAGAACCGGAAATTGCCGCCAATGGATTGGGAATTGCTCAACCCTACAAGTTATCTGATGCCCAACAAATGATAGAACGTGTCGCCGCTGGCCCGGAAAAAAATCAGTATACGTGGGGTATCACGCTCCGTGCTAATCAGGAACTAATCGGTATTATTACGTTAATTCTGGCTGTACCTCATCGTCGGGGTGAAATTGGGTATTGGATAGGTAAAGATTATTGGAATACAGGTTATGCTACCGAAGCGGCCCAAACCTTAATCAACGATGCTTTTATTCGGCATGATCTCAATCGTATCTATGCCAAATCCTTTGGGGGGAATGAGCCCTCACGACGTGTGTTGGAAAAATTGGGGATGCAATATGAAGGCCTGTTGCGACAATACCTGTGGCATGCCCTGAGCGGGGAATTTAAAGATACCCATGTTTACAGTATGCTTCGCTCTGAATTTGAAATGAAATCTGACTAATCATCAATTATTAAACCATGAGTCATCCCGAATTTTGCCAAGCGAAATGCGGGAAACTTGGAAAATCAATCCATAAGCGACTTAAGGCCGAACGTAAGCGATACAACGGCATCTTCACTTGAAGGTGCCGTTTGCCTGTGCGATGGGCAAAGTTACGAAACAACCAGTGCCGGAGCGGCTCGAGATGGGGTTCCAGGAGCGACAGTAAAAAAGCGTAGACGAGTGCCACCAGCATGAGTAACTTGAGGCGGGTATGCCAATGCCAGAGCCGCGGAGATTGCATGGCGAGTTCAGTTTTGGTAAAGCGAAAACTCATTTCCACTTGCCAACGTCGCATATAAATGAGGACAATCCGCCAAGCCATGTCTACATCAGTCACCGGTTCATTGGTCAACAAATACAGCGGTGTTTTGCCCTTGCCGGGTCGGGAAACAACTAACCAGAGAGACGTGGTCGGATGGGCGGGATGGGTCACTTCACAAAAGTAGATACCTGTCTTGCGCCAGCATTGACGGCGGGCATCCCAAAGTTGGCGGTGATCTAATGAGCGCTTGCCTCGCGTAATCTGCCAAGCTTTGCGCCACCCCTGGTCATCCTTGAGACGATAAGATTTTGTCCAGCGTACCACAAAACGCACGGGATATTGCAGGGCTTCCGTGAGCCACGGTTCGTTCCCATAGCCTCGATCCCAAACATGAATAACCGCTGGCCCCCACCAGCGTGCACACAGTTTGAGTAGCCGTTCGCGCGGGACCTTTTTCGTTGTCGCAAACTTACCTCGGGTGCTCCACCAACGCATTGCCGCTAAACTGGGGGTACCACGCATACCTAAGACTAAGAGGCACATCCAATTCAAGCCCGGCACATGAATGGGGCGTCCCCCCGGTGGATTGTAATAGCCGGGTTTGATGCGCTTGAGCCGTTGCGCCTTACTTGAACGCACCGCACATAACCCTTCACCCGCTAAACTTTCGGGTTTTTCCCACACACTTTCATCCCAGACGACTAATGGCGTTTCCCCATCCGCTATCAGTTCGGTGACGCGTTGATCGGCGCGTCGCCACAAAAAGCGCGCAATTATCCGATAGGTCCATTTGGGTGAGCGCAATAGATTACTAATCCGTTTGGTACCAGCTGGCGCTTGCCGCGGACTAAGGATGTAGCCGCCTAGTTCGCTTAACAGAAGGCCATTGGCATTATGTCTAAATTTCAGAATTGCCTGCAATGTCAATACTAGCGTGCGGACTAAGCGTTTATCCAGATAACTATCCAACTCAATTACTAATTCTTCGATAAATTTCTCTAATTTCTGCTGATAGATTTGTGAAATCTTGTGTTCTCTGGCATTATTTGACATGAAAAGACCTCTTTTCGACTAGGGTTTAGGCACCTTTTAGTCTACTCGGAGGTCTTTTCTCTCTTCATCGTCATCCTTCACAAAAAAATTCGGGATGACTCATGTTTATTCACATTATGTATTCTTTAGTTTGATACGCCCCAAATGTGCACGATGCCATCCACGCCAGCAATGATCACGTTTTGACCGTCTGCGCTAAAGTTTATATCCGCCGCCCCACCATAAACTTCGATGGTGTGCACTAATTCGTATGTGTCGCTGGCAAAGAATAGGACCTGACCATCTAAACCAACCGACGCAAAGAGTTGGCCATCGGGACTAAAAGTAATCCCGCGAATCGGACGGGTATGTGCCGCGATTCGTGTAAATTGCCCGACTTGGGCGAACCAATCTGCATCGTTGCCCACGCTGTTTACCCATAAATCGGTCGAGCCATCCCCACCCATCAAATAACGCGCCCCGCCAGCGACCACCATTTGACCATCGGGACTCAATGCGATTTCCTCAAAACTGCCATCCATTTCGGAGGGCTCCAGACGGGGAATCTGATCTAAATCAGGTGCGTCTTCAATCAAATGACAAACTTCAACGCGATAGGCACTGCTGATACTCACGACGGCATAGTCTGGATTGGTGGTGAAAGCGAGGGTGCGCGGCGGAATAGTTAAGGCTTGCTTGAGATTATCGCAATAGAGTGTGTGGCCATTGGAAACGGTTAAATCATCCGCAATATCAAACAATTGAAACGCGATATAGCCATCCTCAAAACTCTCGCCACCCAAAATCGCTAATTGGGTGCCCGTTGGGTCCAGCACAATGCTTTGGAATTTGGTCGGCTCATCATTCACACGCACAATGCGTTGTGTGGCAATATCAATCAAGAAAATGTCATTATAGCGCCGATTATGGTTATCCAAGTGGTTAAATACCATGATGGCGAGGAGATTGCGCTCCGCCGAATATTCAACTTGTTGCACATAACCGTCAATCACATCAAATTGAGGTGTGGCCAATCGATTGCCCTGTAAATCCATGAAATAGAAATTGCTCCAATCGATGCCCGTTGGCGAGTCGATATTTTCCCTTTCGAGGACAATCAGTGTTTCATCAGCTAGCAAAGCCGTCGCCAGACTATACCCAAAGTGACGATGGAGGAGCGGCGTACTATTCATATCTGCAAAGTGATAGACCGTCCCCAATTTATCGACAACGGTAATCATGTCGGTGACGGGATTCACCGCCAAATAGACTGTCCATAAGTAGTTTCGTGAAGACAGTTCTGGCAGTTCAAATTGTTCCGGTTCCAGTTGGGTGCCCTCGGTCATGTTGCTGATCGGATATTTCAGCAAATTTTGGGTCGAATCAATCATGTAGATAAATTGTTCATCCGCCGAAAATGCATATTGATACGCACCCACCCGTCCATCCAAATACATTTGGGGTTCAAAAGGTAACATGATGGTATCCGGTTCACCACAACACCACTCAGGGCTCTGATTGAGAAAGACGAGACTCCCATCGCGATTTTGCGCAAATTCATAACCAATAAATGCGCTGTAATCAGCTAGCGTTTTTGCGGACCTCATATCCACCGCGATAATACGACTTTCCGCAAATCCATCGCTGGAGGTTTTGAAGTCAGCAAGCAGAACTTGGCTATCTTCGACAAAAATAAGATCACTTGCATCATATTCGTTGGTGAATTCAATTATTCGGCCAATGCTCGTCATATCCCAGACATGCACCACTGTATCTTCATAATCGTCGTTCTTGAAATACTGCGCGGCTACATATTGACCATTGGGCGAAAGTTCAATGGTCGCAATCGCTCTGTCTAACTCGCGGTAGCGGTTGCGTTCCTCACCGGTGGCAATATCCCAGAAAATTACATTGCCAGCGGTATCACCAGTCACGATAGATTGACTATGGGGTGAAAAACTAAATGCCGTGAGGGCGGCTTCGTGTTCGCCGATTGGTAGCGGGTCATCGAGTAGCGCATCTTGGGGATAGAGCCAAACGGCGCGGGATGTCATCACGGCGAACCATTGCCCATCCGGTGACCATTGCACATCTTGAACACGGCCGCGCTCAAGCACAGCTAATTGCTCAAGTTGCGTGATATTCTCCGGCGTTATCACAGCAAACGCTGGTTCTTGCGCCGTACTCGGTGAATAAACAGCTAGCCCGAACATAACCAATAACAATCCTAAACCAATCAATTTACGCATACACAATCCCTCCCCTAAATATCGATTGGAACTAGTTGTATTGTAGTGGAATTTCGGTAACCGTAGGTAGCACAGTGGGGGTTGAACCTGTGAACGTATTCTCAGCGCATGATTCACAAAAGAAAAACCCCTGTAGAGCTTCTACAGAGGTTTTGGACATACGATGTATACCAAAATTTATCAGAACAAAGACTTTCCAAGCTTTTGGCATGGGCTTTATTGAAGCTCATCTAAAGTTTTTTGGTATTACCTTTTTTGCAAAAAGGTAATGAATCTTTTTCCAAAGATTTCGGCAGTTTACGATTAGCCGTTCCGCTTCAACCGACCATGTCGTTTCGCATAGCGTTCGGCGCGATGGAAAAGGTAAACGCCCAGCGGCAACATAATCGCGCCAATGACCAACAGCGGCCAGATATAGTCCCACATGCTGGCATCCGGATAACGGTCGGGGAAAGTTGCCGCCCGCATCCCTTCAAGGACGTAGGTTGCCGGTGAAAATTGCGAGAAGAAACGAATATTCTTCGGCAATACACTCGTCGGATAATAAACCCCCGAAACCAACAGCAAAAACGCTTGAATAATGTGCGTCATTTGGGCACCGCGTTCAGGATAAAGCAGGGGCAAGATTGAGCCGACCACGCCAATCCCGGCAAAGGAGATACTCCCCGCCAGCAAAATGGCGAGCATTGCGGGCAAATTGGCATTACTCAGATCAATATCGAAGAAAATGACCATCGCTGTGCCAATGACGAAGACAAACCACAGCGAGTAAAACGCCGCGAAAATCATTTGGCCCATCATCTGACTAATGCGGTGAATAGGGGCCATGAAGGTATATTCAATGGTGCCTTCCCAGCGTTCCCAGGCAATCATTTCCGCAATATTGTTGAAAATCTGTGACATAAAGCCCCAGACCAACGTCCCAATAATGAGATACATGATCAAAAATTGGGTATCTACTTGGGCTTCGGGTGAAATCGCGCCCACACCTGCGCCAATATAACTGACCGAGAGCGCATTGGCGACGGAATACGCTAACCAGACCATTTCCCACGCCCAATAGCGTTTGACTAAATTGATATTACGGGCAACAAAGGCGAATTCTTGGCGTAACTCGCGTTTGACCGCATTCATTGTGATATTCATGATTGTTAATGTGTTTCCTTGTTATCAGGTTAATGGCAGTGTTGATTAGTTACTCGTATGGTTAATGTGTTTTTACAAAATGATTCGGTAAAACTAACCCCCTGTGTCGCTAACGCGACATCTCCCCCATACATGGGTGAGAAAAAAACAACGGGCTCCAGCCTCCCCTGTGTTCGGGGGAGGTGGCCACAGGTCGGAGGGGGTAGGCCAAACAATAACCTTTATTTAATTCTTAAACTGCATTAGCGTTCCCACTTGGCAGGTTCTACAATGCCCCCTCCGGCACGCACCAATTCGATACCAATTGTTTTCCATTACTGTTCAGTTTTTGCTAGATAGTCTCTTGAAACCATGCCAAGCTATCGCGTAGATAGTCTTTTAATACCTCACGCCACGCCCCATCTTTTTCGGGCGTAAATGGATTGGGACCGGGTGTGGTACATTCAAAAATCACGGGACCGCTATAATCGATTTGCTTGAGACTAGCTACTTGCGCTTTGAAATCGGTATGCCCATGTCCTACGCCTGCTCGATTGGAGTCCGCGACGTGATAGACCCATAGATTACTGGCCGTGTTGGCCAGTGCTTCGGCTGGATTGTCTTCTTCAATATTCATGTGATAGGCATCCAGCAGGATGCCGACATTATCTAAGCCGACTTGCTTAATAAGCTCCCCAGCTTGCACGTGATTGTGAATTTGATGGGTTTCATAGCGGTTGAGAACTTCGAACACAACCTTTAAACCTGCTTGTTGCGCACGTTCACCGATTTTTCGGACGGCTTCAACCATCCATGCATCTTCTTCGGCTTGAGTGACGAGTGGTTTAATGCGTCCCACCAAACCATGACAGGACACCAAAGGTTGGCCAAATTCAGCCCCAAATTCAATCAAGCGATAGTAATAATCCACTGCCGCATCCCGTACTGCCCTATCTGGATGAGTCAGATCGGGATCAGCGGGTGTCAAAGAAAATACTTCGAGCCCATTGTCATCTAGAATCCGTTTGGCTTCTTGCGCGGAGTAGAGATCTAGATCGCCTAACAATTCGACGCCATCCAAACCAAGTTCAGCAATAGTCGCCGCTGTAGTCGCAAAATCTTGATTGCCAAATGTCCATGTACAAACACCGTACTTCATGGCTCACTATCCTATC
>JBNLCD010000043.1:0-17640 GCA_050303635.1 Anaerolineae bacterium | reverse complement strand
CCACCGAAAAAATAAACGATTTAGTGAGAAGGAAAGGAGGCCGCCTCACCAGAGATTAACTTAAATTATCAACTCAAATAGTACCATTCATATCTTTTCTATACGTTTAGGAGGAAAACGTATCATGACCCGTAAACTATTAAGTTTTGTTTTACTCATTGCAGTTTTTGCAGTTCCACTCTTGCGACAATCATCAACTCCAGCGGAAGCTCAAGATGAAGTTACCATTCGCTGGTGGCACATTCAAACCGTCGAAGCCGAAGGTGGTTATTGGGACCAAGTTGCCGCTGATTACATGGAAATGCACCCCAACGTAACCATCGACATCACCGTGCTTGAAAACGAAGCTTTCAAACAACGTATCGTGACCAACATGCAAGCTGGCGACCCGCCTGATTTGTTCCAAAGTTGGGGCGGCGGTCCGTTGTGGCAATTTGCGGATGCTGATTTATTGCGTGATATTTCACCCGAACTTGAAGGTGAATGGCGTGATTCATTCTCAGCGCAATCGGCTGTTGAAATGTTCGGTCAAAATGGCGAATACTACGGCGTACCCTGGACATGGGGTGCGGTTGGTATGTGGTACAACAAAGCCCTCTTTGAAGAAGCTGGTTTAGATCCAGAAAATCCGCCTGCTACTTGGGATGAATTGTTAAGTGCTGTTGAAACTTTGAAAGATGCTGGCATTACCCCGATTGCTTTAGGTGAAGGCGATAAATGGCCCGGTCACTTCTGGTGGGTTTATTTAGCGATTCGCTGTGGTGGTGAAGAAGCTTTCCTTAATGCTTATAGCCGTGAAGGTTCATTTGCCGATGAAGCATTTGTTTGTGCTGGCGAAAAACTTAACGAACTTATTGCGCTTGAACCATTCCCCGAAGGCTTCCTGGGCCTCGCTTATGGTGATCAATCTGGCGCAATGGGCGATGGTTTGGCCGCGATGGAATTGATGGGTCACTGGGCCCCCGGTGCGCAAATTGGTAACAGCGAAAGTGCTGGTGCTGAAATTGAAGGTAACTTAGGTTTCTTCCCATTCCCAACTTGGGATGGGGCTTATGACGGTATGCTTGGCGGCGGTGATGGTTTTGTCGTCGGTAAGAATGCTCCCGATGAAACCATTGATTTCTTACGTTATATCACCAGTCCAGATGTTCAACGGGGTGCCGCCGCGATTTGGGTTATCCCGACCGTTGGTGCCGCTGAAGATGCAATTGAAGATCCATTGTTGCAACAAGTTTTGGTCATGCGGAATGAAGCTTCCTACGCCCAACTGTATTACGATCAATTCTTGCCGCCGGCGGTAGGTCAAGCTGTTTTAGATGGTGTTGAAGGTCTCTTTGCTGAGCAATATTCACCCGAAGAAGTGGCTGAAATCGTCGAGGACGAAGCATCATTTGAACTAGATTAGGTGCTGTGGCTATAAACAGCACAGCGGTGGGCATAGAAGCTGATCTTGTCGCCAAACAAAGCTCCAGTTTCTACCCCACCACCTTGGTACAGTGCCTCATTATACATGAAAAAATTCAGCGCGAGACTTGCTAGCTTGTGATAACTTCACAACTTAATCTCGCTCACTGGAATGACCTCACCATAATTCGAGTTGTACTGTATTTCAAATAAAAACGAAGTGAATAAGCAGTGCTCATCACATGCTGATGAGCCTGCTTAACTCAAAATTTGCTCGATAAATTCACATGAGCATAAAAACGAAATCACCCATTATTTATTTGAGACAGGATTATTTATGATTAGAATACTGCCTCGTCCCAGAAATTCAATGCACGCCGATGATATACCGCCCAAGCCCATTGATTGGGTAAAAATTCTGACGGTACTCTCATTTCTGGCACCCGGATTTATCATTATGTTCACCATTCTGTATATTCCGGTCGGCCAATCAATTGAATACAGCCGTTATCACTGGGACGGTTTTGGTCAACTCAAAGAAGAAAATTTTGTTAAGTGGGATAACTACGAACGCTTGTATTGTACAGAAGAAGCGAGCGGCGATAGTGTCATCCCCCGCCCCTTTGACTGTGAAAAAGGGTATCGGCACGCGCGTTTATTCCGCGAAGCCATTGATCATACGCTTATTTTGATGGGACTTTCTCTCGCCATTCAATTGCCGCTGGCTATGATTCTGGCGTTGATGGTCGGACGCGGTGATTTCCCCGGCAAGAAATTATTCCGCACCATCTATTTTGTGCCCTATGTTTTCTCCGATCCCATTACCGCCATTTTATGGATCTTTGCCCTGCATCCATCGGGCCTGCTGAATACCATTTTCGGCTCGATTATACCGGGCTTCGAACCGATCATCTGGCTAGGTGATAAAGATCATCTTGAGACGGCATTATATGCGATTTTTGGTGTACTGACGTGGAAGTATTTTGGGCTATACATGATTCTGTATATGGCCGCTCTGCAAGGGGTTCCCAAAGATTTAGAAGAAGCCGCCCGCATCGACGGAGCTGGTGAATTAAATGTTTTGCGCAAGATTACCCTGCCGCTGATTGGCCCCACCATCCGCTTAACGGTCTATCTCTCCATTCTGGGTTCCCTGCAACAATTTGTCATTATTTGGATTATGACCGAAGGCGGTCCCGTGGGTGCCACCGAAGTCTTAGGCACCTTCTTATTCAAGTATGGCATTGATGGAACACGGCTTGGTTTTGGGAGTGCGATTGCGGTCATTATTTTTGGAATTTCGTTCCTATTCTCCATTGGCTATCAATGGATTGTACTGCGTCAAGATTACCAACCATTGAAAGCCCGCTAGGAGCGAAACATGGCATCTACTACAACGACTTTAGAAAATATCTACATCGAAGAAACCCAGTATGTGCGGCATACCCTGAAGTTTTTCCGCTATGGCTTCTTGACGATTGTTACATTTGTGATGTTGTCACCAGTGCTACTCGCTGTTTTGGGCGGAATCCGTACGACGGGCGAATTTCAAGCACGACCCTTTGATTTACCGCGACAGGGTGTTCAGTGGCATAACTTCACGGATATTCTGGAAGATCCCAACTTTTGGCTGATGGCCAAGAATAGTCTGGCTATAACCGTGGGCGCAACTGTACTAACAGTCATCGTCGCCAGTTTGCTCGGCTATATCTTTGCCCGGATTCAATTTTGGGGACGCGGTCTACTCTTTAATGTTATTACGTTGGGGTTACTTTTCCCCTTTGTCATTGCAATTTTGCCTATCTTCATTCAAATCCGGAAGCTGAATCTGCTGAATACCTATTGGGGCGTTATCTTACCGCTGGTGGCCTTCTCGATTCCGGGAAGCACATTGATTTTACGCGGTTTTTTCCGAGCGATTCCTTATGAACTCGAAGAAGCCGCCTATATTGATGGCTGTACGGTGTTTGGGTTCTTTTTCCGCATTTTATTGCCAATGGCTCGACCGGCTGTGACGGCGATTGCGGTTTTACAAGCCGTCGCCGCTTGGAATGATTATTTTCTAGCGCTCCTGATTCTCACTGATGAAAACAAATGGACATTGCCACTTGGCCTCATGCAATTTCAAGGCCGCTATGGCACCGATTGGGCAGGCATTATGGCCTATGTCACCATTTTAATGCTTCCGGCCATCGGGTTTTACATGCTCACTGAACGCTATATTGTGACAGGTTTAACGGGTGGCGAGCTCAAGGGCTAATTTTACTGGGATGACGACAACAACTAAGGAAATCAATAATGTCTGTATCACGCATTTATCAAAACAAGGCATTGACCACTGCTGAGAGAGTCGATGACCTGTTAAACCAAATGACGCTCGACGAAAAAATTGGTCAATTGGGCGGCATTTGGGTCACGGATTTACTTGATGAAGCATCAAGTTTCTCAGCAGATAAAGCACACACAAATCTAGGGAATGGAATTGGACATATTACGCGCATTGGTGGCGCGGCGATGCTTCCCCCGGTGGCGTCTGCGCAATTGGCGAATACCATTCAACGCTATCTGGTTGAAGAAACACGGCTAGGGATTCCGGCCATTGTGCATGAAGAAAGTTGCGCGGGCTATTTAGCTAAGGGTGCAACAACTTTTCCGCAGGCCATTGGCATGGCCGCCACATGGGATCCTGAACTTATCCAAGAAATGACAAATTTCATCCGCCAACAGATGCGCGTGGTCGGCGCACATCATACCCTCGCGCCCGTGCTGGACATTGCGCGAGATCCGCGTTGGGGTCGTATCGAAGAAACTTTTGGCGAAGATCCTTATCTGGTCACGCAAATTGGGTTGGCGTATATCAACGGCATCCAAGGCGAGAATCTGGCGGAAGGGATTGCCGCCACGGGCAAACACTTCATCGGCTATGGCTGGTCCGAAGGGGGGCTAAATTGGGCTCCGGCGCATATCCCTGAACGCGAATTGCGCGAAATATTCTTAACGCCATTTATCGCCGCTATTCGCGAGGGCAAGATTGCGACCATCATGAATGCTTATCAAGAATTAGACGGCGTTCCGTTGGGCAGTTCACGTGAAATGATGGTTGAGCTTCTGCGTGAAGAACTGGGTTTTAAGGGGGTGGTTGTTTCTGATTATTTCACCCTCGATATGTTTGTGAAATATCATCGTATCGTCGAAACCAAAAGCGAAGCCGCGAAATATGGTCTGGAAGCCGGCATTGATATTGAACTGCCTGCCCATGATGTCTATGGGGAACCGCTCCGTGAAGCATTAGCGCAAGGTGCCATTGATGAAGCGCTCATTGATATTTCGGTGAAACGCGTTCTCCAAATGAAGTTCGATTTCGGGCTCTTTGAAAATCCGTATGTGGATGAAGACCAAGTAATTACGGTTTATGAAGACCCTCATGGCGTAAATTTGGCGCGAGAGATTGCTGAAAAGTCGATTGTGCTCCTGAAAAATGACGGTATCCTTCCGCTATCTTCAAATCTGAAAAATATTGCGGTGATTGGTCCATCGGCGGATAGTATTCGTTTGCTACAAGGTGATTATCATTATCCCTCCCATTATGCGGACATTATCAAAGACGACAATATCGCATCCGAAGCACCTGCTCCCGTCTTTGGCGATACCCACATTGATATGACAGATCATTTCCCGCCCTCAACCAGTGTTTTCGCGGGTATCCGCGAATTTGTGGGTGAACAAGCTAATGTTGCTTATGCCAAAGGTTGTGAAGTCACCGGTGAGGATATGTCCGGTTTTGCTGCAGCGGTTGACATCGCCGAACAAGCGGAAGTGGCGATTGTGGTCGTGGGTGGTCGTTCCGGTTTAAGCACGGATTGCACTACGGGCGAAACGATTGATCGGGCGACTCTTGGTTTACCCGGTGTGCAACAACAACTGGTCGAAGCGATTCAGGCCACGGGCACGCCCACCATTGTCGTTCTCATTAACGGTCGGCCTCTTTCGCTCAATTGGATTCATGACAATATTCCAGCGGTGGTCGAGGCATGGTTGCCGGCGCAAGAGGGCGGGAACGCAGTCGCTAATGTACTGTTTGGCCAAACGAATCCGGGTGGCAAATTGCCCGTATCTATCGCGCGTGACGTGGGTCAAGTTCCGGTTTATTACAATCATAAACCGTCGGGTGGTCGCACGCACTGGCAAGAAGATTATATCGACATGCCTGTGAGTCCGCTCTATCCCTTTGGGCACGGCCTGAGTTATACCTCATTCGAGTATAGCAACATTGCCCTTTCAAGAGATGAAGTTCAAGCTGATGACACAATTACGATCAGTTGCGCGGTAACCAATACAGGCGATGTAGCCGGCGACGAAGTGGTCCAACTCTATCTGCATGATGTGATTGCCAGCGTGACACGTCCGGTCAAAGAACTGAAAGGTTTCAAGCGCATCCAGCTTGAACCAAACGAGACCAAGACGGTGAGCTTTACCTTAGCGGTGGCGCAATTAGGGTTCTATAACCGTCAGATGAATTTTGTGGTGGAACCCGGTGAAATTGAAGTTATGCTCGGCAGTTCGTCCGCTGATATTCGTTTAGCAAGCAAATTTACGATTGTTGGGGCGGTAACTGAAGTTGATTATGCTTTTACGACTCCGGTCGAAACGAGTTGAGACAATGCCTACGAATCTGTTTAACGTCTTAATCGTCTGTTCCCTGCTCGGAACGCTGGTCTCAGCCAGTTTTTCGCGTGGTCAAGCGCAGGCACCCTTAAGCCCACCGGAAGAAGGTGCATTTTTTACAGGCGACTATCGAAATATGCTAGCCGAATGGGGTTTGAGTGATGCTGAAATCCAAGCCCGCATTGATGCAACGTGGGAGCAACTCTTCTACGGCGATGATGACACCGAACGCGTCTATTATCCCGTGGGCGATGATATGGCCTATATGCTAGACACCGGGAATAACGATGTGCGGAGCGAAGGTATGTCCTACGGCATGATGATTGCCGTGCAACTCGATAAACAAGAAGAGTTTGATCGCTTGTGGACATGGGCTAAAACCTATATGTATCGGGCCGAAGCGCCATTTCTGGGTTATTTTGCGTGGCACTGCACATCCGACGGTGAACAACTCGATAGCAATCCCGCCTCAGATGGCGAAATCTGGTTTGTAACGGCCCTATTCTTTGCGGCGCATCGCTGGGGTAATGGTGAAGGCATCTACAATTATGAAGTCGAAGCCAATGCTATTTTACATACCATGCTCCACACTGAAGATCGCACACCGTTACCCACGGCCAGCCGCAATATGTTTAATGCGGAAACCCAACAGGTTGTTTTTGTGCCGCGGCGCGGCCAAGACAGAATGTTTACCGATCCGTCTTATCATACGCCCCATTACTATGAGTTGTGGGCGCGTTGGGCGGAACAAGATAACGACTATTGGACGGAAGCGGCGCAAGTCAGTCGTGATTTTTGGCACACAGCGGCGCATCCTGAAACCGGTCTCATGCCCAACTATGCCGAATTTACCGGCGAACCGCGTCCGAGTGGGGATTATGGTGAATATTTCTATGTCGACGCGTGGCGCGTGGCGATGCAAGTTTCAGTGGATTATGCTTGGTTTGCCGCCGACCCGTGGCAAATCGAACAAACCAATCTTTACCTTAATTTCTTTTACGGCCAAGGCCTCGATTCTTATGTCGATAAATACACGGTCGATGGCACCGAAGCGCTATCCCCTTGGCAATCTGAAGGCTTAGTCGCAATGAATGCGACGGCAACGCTGGCTTCCACGGACGCCATAAGCTGGGAATTCATTGAGGCGTTTTGGCAGACATCCTTACCCACCGGGCAATGGCGCTATTATAGCGGATTACTGTATTTGATGGCGCTCTTGCATCTGAGTGGGAATTTTCAAGTTTACTAAGTAAAACGGCCAGTCTTTTGCAGTTTAAGAATTAAATACGAGTCTACCCTCATCGGAGTAGGTTTTATGAAATGTCAGTCGGACGAGGTGGCAAGACCGCTACGGATTAAAATCCATAGCTAAAAAACAGCGTCCTATAAATGGACTACGTTTGCCTGCTGGGGTTTGAAACCCATTCATAGGGTGGTGATTTTTAGCCCCGAATTTATTCGAGGGCGGCTAACGGGCTAGAATACTTACCCCAAACTTGAGATAGTGCCCTATTTTGAGAGCATTTATCAAAAAACTACCCTTATGAAAGGGTGAGTGTCAGTCCGTAATATTTGATTCAATTGCATTATCCAGTCCGTTGTTAGCGGTTAAACAATTGGTACTTCAAGAATAATGATATTTGAGGAGATTTTTATGTACGAACCTAAACCCGAACACAAATTTACTTTTGGCTTATGGACCGTTGGCAATCCCGGTGCGGACCCGTTTGGCCGTCCGACACGGGCCAGTTTGAGCCCCGTAGAAATTGTCCATCTTCTAGCCGAAGTTGGCGCATGGGGCGTGAATTTCCATGACAACGATCTCGTTCCGATTGACGCCACATCAGCGGAACGTGCGCAAATTGTCAAAGATTTTAAGCAAGCCTTAGACGATACAGGCATTGTGGTGCCAATGGCCACCACCGATCTTTTCAAAGATCCGGCCTTTAAAGATGGGGCTTTCACTTCGAATGATCCGAATGTGCGCGCTTATGCGTTGCAAAAGACGATGAACGCTATTGATTTAGGCGTGGAATTAGGCGCTAAGATTTACGTTTTCTGGGGTGGGCGCGAAGGTACCGAAACCGATGCGGCTAAAAATGCCCTTGATGCGGGAAAACGTTTTCGGGATGCCCTCAATTTCCTGTGTGAATATGTTAAAGATAGTGGCTATGACTTGAAATTTGCTTTGGAACCCAAACCGAACGAACCGCGCTCCGATATTTATTTGCCGACGGTGGGTTCTATGCTGGGCTTTATTGAAACACTGGATAATCCTGACATGGTTGGCGTGAATCCTGAAGTGGCCCATGAACATATGGCAGGGCTCAATTTTATGCATGCCGTGGCCCAAGCGTGGGATGCGGGCAAACTTTTCCATATTGATCTCAATGACCAGAAATTTGGCCGCTATGACCAAGATTTCCGTTTTGGCGCGGAAATGATTAAACAAGCCTTCTATCTCGTCAAATTCTTAGAAGATGTGGGCTACGACAGTAGTCGCCATTTTGATGCGCATGCCTATCGCAGTGCCGATCATGACGACGTCAAAGAATTTGCGCGGGGCTGTATCCGCACCTATTTGATCTTGAAGGAAAAAGCCGAACGTTTTAATGCGGATAGCGAAATCCAAGCCTTATTAGCTGAAATTAACGCTGACGACGGCACCTATAGTTATCTCAACGCTGGCTACAGTGCGGAAAATGCCAGCAAGTTGAAGGCTGTTGATTTTGATCGGGTGGCTTTGGGGCAACGGTCTTTGCCCTATGAACGACTTGACCAATTAACCATCGAGTTGTTGCTAGGAGTGCGTTAAATGTCATATCTGTTAGGGCTTGATATCAGCACGACGGGAGCCAAAGCTTTACTCATCAATAAAGCGGGTCAAGTCGTCGCTAGTCACACCACGCCGCAACCCATTAGCCAACCCTATCCACTGTGGAGTGAACAAAATCCAAGTGATTGGTGGGATGGCATGGTTGCATCCATTCAAGCCGTGGTTGCGCAAATTGAGGATGCCACTGACATTGTCGGAATTGGTCTGACGGGTCAAATGCACGGCTTGGTGTGTTTAGATGAGGCGGGAAATGTGTTGCGTCCCGCCATGCTGTGGAATGACCAACGCACCCAAGCTGAATGTGACTGGATTACAGAAACCGTTGGTTCAGCGCGTCTCATCGAATTAACGGGTAATCAAGCTCTAACCGGATTTACTGCGCCCAAACTCATTTGGTTGCGCAAGCATGAACCTGAAATTTATAGTCAAATTGCGCATATCCTTCTGCCCAAAGACTATATTCGCTTTAAGTTAACTGGAGATGATCACACTGATTTAGCTGGCGCGGCGGGGACGCTCTTGCTCGATGTCAAAAATCGCACATGGTCAGCGGAAGTTTTGCAAGCACTGGATATCCCCTCGGAGTGGATGCCTAAAGTACATGAAGGCACAGCCCAAACAGGCGTTGTGCAATCGACTGCCGCCGCGCTAACAAATTTAGCCGCAGACATCCCTGTTTTTGGTGGAGGTGGCGATCAAGCCGCACAAGCCGTCGGGGTCGGGGCCATTGAACCGGGCGTTATTGCTTTAACGCTTGGCACTTCGGGCGTTGTATTTGCGCCATTGCCTGAATATGCCTATGAACCCCAAGGTCGTTTACATGCCTTTTGCCATGCCTTGCCGGGACAATATCATTTTATGGGGGTGATGTTGTCCGCGGCGGGCAGTTTGCAATGGTATCACGACACCTTAGCCCCCGACGTCGATTACGACACACTGATTGCTGAAACGGTGGACATACCCGCTGGGGCGGAAGGCCTCTTTTTCTTGCCCTATCTCAACGGGGAACGCACGCCCCATCCTGATCCCTTAGCGCGTGGGGCGTTTATTGGCCTCACGAGTCGCCATACACGGGCGCATATGACGCAAGCCGTGCTGGAAGGCATTGCTTTTGGTTTACGGGACAGTTTCGAACTCATCACAGCGGCGGAAGCCGGGCGTGTCATTCATCAGGTACGGGTGAGTGGCGGTGGTGCACGTAGTCAGCGCTGGCTTCAAATTTTGGCCAGCATTCTCAATTATCCACTAGTACAGGTTGAAGCGCTTGAGGGTGCGGCTTATGGCGCGGCTATTTTAGCGGGTTTGGGCCTGCAACTTTGGCAAGATACAACTGAATTGAATAACCTCATTACCTTGGGTAATGAAATTCAGCCCGATGATACCGTCTCAGCTTATGCGAAACTTTATCAAATCTATCGAAGCTTATATCCAACATTGCAGGCCAGCTTTGCTGAGATCAGCACATTGTAACAATCAATATTGCATACACGATAATGTCTTTGCCCGCCTGCATGGGGAACGCAGACCTCCTACGCTCAATGGTCGATTAACCTATTTCCACAAGTCATACTTATTACCAAAACGACGTGGGCAAAGACATTTCCTTTTTAAGTCAAATACATCAACCACGTTGCGGTGGTTATTCACGGACCGCAATGGTCTCCAAATCGATCAAAATATCGACTTCATTCGCGGGTACCCAATAACGGTTGCGGCGGGCGGTTTCAACAAGCAACCAGCTATCGTCCGCGGTGCGTTCGACCAACCAAACATAGGTATTTTCGGCCAATTCAGTCGCTGGATCATAATTGGTGTTAGGGTCATAGTAGCCTGCCACCACATCACGTGTCACAGCTCCCGGTTGATCGTCAAAACGACCTAGTTCACTGGCATCGCCCCAGACCACATAATAGCCATAGAGCGGTTCGATGATCCATTGCCAGTCATCGGTGATATAAAAGCTATCATCATTGATTTGCAAACTACCCAGTTGCTCACCGGAGTTAAGATCAAAGGTATCGAGCAAATAAGTCACGCGATCATAACCCACACCAACAGTTGCATCGGGACTCACCGCGCGTAGTTCATGTTGCCAATGAGCACCCCAAATTTGGTTGCCTGTCTCAAAATCATAGGCGCGGATTAAATTATTCCATTCATCGTCTTCGAAGGTATAGTCATAATAATTGCTATCCATTTGCAACAGCAGAATCCGGTTATCTTGAAGCAGATAACTGCCCCAAATCGGCACTTCATTCAACAAACGCCCACTCGATTGATCCCAGACATAGGTCGTGCCTTGCTCGGTATGGGTCAACATATCACCGGGCAAAATTCGGACCCAAAAGCGGAGTGCGCGAAACGGTGTTTCCAAAATAGCCCGTGTATTGCTGACCACATCCCAGATGACGGGTGGATCACCATAGGGTCGTTGAATCATTACATGAGTGGCATCAAGCCAACGCGCCTCGACGATTTCATCTTCTGAGACAGCGACAATATCACCCGTGGCCACCTCATAAATCGCAATTTGCGGATAGGAACTGTAGGGATTGGCATGGGGTTCATACACCGTCAAAAAACGACCATCAGGATTAATTGAACTACAGTGCATGGTTGCTTGCCAGATAATGGTTCCGCTGGCAATATCCCATGCCGCACAACGGCCTTCTTCTAAACGACGTTGATAATTGATGATAATGCGTTGGCCGTCTGGCGTAAAGAATGGCTCGATAGACAAATCTTGGGCCAAATCACCGGATACAATCGCACTTTGAATCACATCCACATCGCCGGTTTGACTAATCAAGCGTCCACTTACTGTATTATAGAAACTTAAACGCACCTCTTCTTCAGCCGGATAAGGCCGATTGGTCCGCACATAGAGCACATCACTGGATGGCGCAAAAACAAGACTTTCCAGCGTACGATTTTCGGGCAATTCAACTTGCCACAAATGTTGCCCGCCGCGCATATCCCACATATGTAAACGTGTAATGGTAATCGTTTCTGGCTCAGTGTCTTCATCACTGCCGGCATCCGTACTTTCTGCGGTCGTGTCATCCTCAGCGGCGCTCGGTGTATCTTCCGTGGCGGCAACTTCACGGGTATAGGACGTCGTGCCTGCCGCATACAGACCGTTCGGACTGATGGTTATACTATTGCCGTAGAGAGTGAACCGTCCGAGAGGCCGAAAATCAACAATACCTGCCGCATCGACGGAAGCGTCATCTTGGGCTTGGGTGGGTTGCAGAAAAACGAGACTACCCAATATCATGCTCAAAACGACTAAAAATCCTAGTTTTTTCATCGAGATAACTCCTCGTTTGTGTCTCTAATATTGGGTAATGATGATGGGTATATCTGGCCCAGAGTCAGCACTGATCGGTAAGCTTTCGACATCCACCAGACTGGAAATATTCAAATATTCCGTAAATGCCCAACCTTGCGTCATATCGGGCAACAACACGGCCACCCATTCCCCTGAAGCATCGCGTGCGAGTAGGGTTAACGGTGTGCCAACCGCAATCCGGTTCATAACGTCGCTATCTGTACCGGGTAAGTCCCGTATATTGAGATTGCCGATTCGCACCGTGGTTCGTAAATACGGTTGATCGAGAGCACTCGTCATGATTTGTTGTACCCACGGGGCCCAATCTTCAGCGGGCGGCGGGTCACCATATACTTCGCCGCGCTCGGTTTTATCCGGACATAAAGGCGGTTCCAGACCATTAAATTTATGACTGGCAATCACCGTGCCATCGTCATAATCAATGAGCCGAATATGGTCATCGGTGCGGTAGCGCGTGAAAATATAGGAATAGTTGCCGGGGCCCAGATAGTGACAGTTTTCAATGCGTACGGGCACATATTCATGACACACGAGCGCATCAATGCCCGTATCGAGTGTCGCTTGAAGCTCGGTTGGAATGCCTTCCGGTGGATAAACACTGGGGTTGGGATTGATTGAACTCAATATTGGTTCACCCAAGGTCCCTGTACAGCGTGCTTCATAATCCGGAATACGCACAAGTGGCGCTGGATGGGATGCTGTTTCCAAGATGGGTAACGCATCGAGATTGGCTTGTCTATCCCATTGAATGACTGCCGCCCGAATCCAGACAGCACCTTCGCACGTTGGGCTATTGCTCAAGACGAGCCATGCGTCATTCTCAGCACGGGCCACCGCTAAAACGGTATCACCACCGCGAATCACACAGCCCACCGGATTAATGGGATTCGCACCGCCCAGAACATCAAATTCAACGGTGCCTTGGGCTGTATTTTCGACAGTAAACGGTTCGATATTGGATAGTACAGGCGTTGTGGATAAATCATTTTGTTTGCCACCCACACCGAAAATCACCATATTGCCAAAATTTTCACCTGTGATGGCGAACAATGAGCCATCGATATTCCAAACCAGTTCGGTCGGGGTGGTATCCGTTAAGTTAAATGATAAGACCGTGCCAACCAAAGCGCCTGTCGCCACATCAAAGCCATGAATCACGCCGCCGCTATCCACCGAAACGAGAAGTGTGCCGGCTGGATTGAAGGCAATGCGTTGGACGGGATAACGATGGCCTAGCAAAACCAATTTTTCCGCGCCGTTATACGGATTCCAGAGGCTAATCGTGCCATCCTCACTCGCGGTAGCAATGGTTAAACTATCGGGACTAATCGTAATATCTGTTATGGGGGCATAGTGTCCTGTCAAAATCGATAATGTTGTCTCGATTTGTTCAGCCATGACCCCCGGCAAATTTTCGACAATGACTTCATTCAAATTATCGGGGTTCACGAAGGCAAGTAGATAGCCATCCGCACTAAACCGCACCGGAGCCTCGCCCGGAATAATCCGTTGCCGATTATTTTCGGGATCAATCGTCCAAATATGGAGATTGTCGGTGGGAGCCGTCGCGGCTAACATCGTGCTAGTCGGGTTAAAACTGATAAAATTCGAAACTTGCTGAAACCCGCCTAAAGTCCTGATCGAATTACCGTCGGCATCCGTGACTTGAATCGTATTATCGGATTGACTCGCCGCCCAATAATTGCCATCCGGGCTACGCATCAGAGCATCCCCGACCACCATGGTCTCATTCGCGACAGTTTTAGTCTGGGATAAGCTCCATTGTGCGTGTGTGCCTGTTGTTGACCACCAACTATGCAATATATCAGAGTCTTCGGTATCAAAGGCCATATGGGGCACGGTGTCGCCGCGTTCTAGCGCATTGACTACACCGACCTGACTGAAATTCGTCGACGTAATGGGTGCATATGACTCTTGACCATAACTTGATTGTGGTTGCGGTAGGTCAGTCAACATGACCAGCCCCACCAAAATAAGATAACTCAGTCGTTTTAGCATCTTATTTTTCCTCCTGTGGATAGCCGAACATCGCTACATTGGAGCCATAGGCTACCGCGATAATCGTTTCACAATCGGAGGTGTAACAGGTGGGATGCCATGCCGCATCGGTAAAGTGGCCCGGAATTTGTTGCAAAGGATAGAAGGTTTGGAAATCGAGAATACGATTATCCGCCAGCAAAACTTGACCATCGGGACGTAATTGCGAATGAACGGGCAACCCATCCCGCGCAATATAGTCGAGGGTGTCATCCCCAACATTCAATGTACCGTGGCCTTCGGTTGTCCAGAAATAGAGCATGTTGTCTTGCCAGAAGGCAAAACTAAATGTGCGACCGATGCCATAATGCGTGCCGATGATATTGCCCGTAGTCAAATCCCAGCCACGAATGCGTTCGGTGCCATAGAAAGCGACCAGTTTTGAGCTGTCATTGGACCACGTGATACTGAAGGGTTTGACATCCCAATACCAGCTATAATCATCCCAATCGAGGGCGAGTTGATGAACAGGTTCACCCGTGGCCACATCATAGACCCAAATCAATGAGGTGGCGGTATAAACGCCCATCTCAGGGTCAGGGAAAGTTCCAAAAGCAATTTGGGTTCCATCGGGACTCCACCAAATACCTTTGCGTCGCCATTGGTTCTCAATATGTGTGACCAACTCACCGGTTTGCCCATCAATAATATCGACATCGGTATTGGTTAAATCGAGCAAGAGACGTTCGCCAGCGCGATCCCATTGCATACTGCGAATCTGTGTGCCATAGGGTCGCAAAATCGTGTTCAAGTCGCCTGTTTCACCATCGAGCAAAATCACACTGCCATTGCTCCGCGCGACGGCTAATTGTTGACCATCGGGATGCCATTCTAAGGCAACAATCCCCGGCATATGACGCCGTTCCTCGGCCAACACGTCTCCACTCGCATAATCAATCACGCGGACCACTGAATCAGCGGAAATGGTGACGATTTCAGTTTTGTCAGGTGACCAATCAAAATCATTGCCGCCGAGGCCGGTCATACACCGAATTTCTTCGAGCGTATAACTATTGATTTCGCAAAGATCATGCCCCGCGCTAATCATCACTGTGGCCAGCGTCGGACCCCACGTCATGCGGGTAATTGGCGCGGTTTCAGGATGAGTCCAACGGGCTAATTCAACTCCGTCTTTATCCCATAAACGAATCGTGCCATCTAAGCTCGACGTCAAAATATTGCCCGAAATGGAATGCCAATAGAGTTGGGTGATGGTATCCCGGTGCCCAATCAGCGTGGCATAACGATAGCGGCGGTCATTGGGTGCACTGGACCAGATTTGGCCACGTCCACCGGAACCGAAGAAATCAACGGTGGTGGTGACAAGCCAATTGCCATCCGGCGACATATCGATGTGGTTATATGGCGGACTGCCGCCCCCAAAATAAGTCACAGGACGAATTGGGAGTTCGCTCGTCGGGTCAATTGACCATTCGCGAATCCAACCCGTTAAGGTGTTGTTACCGCCAATACCTTCCGCTGTGAAAATATGTGTACCATCTTCACTGAAGACCACATCATGGACTTCATCGCGGCCTGCAAAACCGAGACTATCGCCATTCGCCGCCCGGACAGATCCGCTAGAATAGGCATATAGTCCTTCCATCGTGGAGTCGGTGGGCGCGGACCACCCACTGCCGCCGGGATGCTTATCGAGCAAATTCAGACGCGTGTCATAGTACCAATTGCTATTGACGATGATGCCGTTTTCACCGAAATTCACATCATAAGCCTGACTTCGACCAAATTCGTCCCCTTCAGCCACATACGTCCACAACGGTTCAAGCGTACTATAGTCAATATTGGCTACGGGTAAATCTAATGAAGGCGGTGCAGGTTCAACCGGAACTTCGGCGGCAATGGCTTGATTTTCTTGCGGCACACCCCATAGAATAATCCGACCATCACTATCCGATGAGGCCATAATATAATCACAGGAACTGATGTTGTTATAATCGCAGTCGGGATGCCAATCCATCGTGTAGATGCTACTTTGATGACCCCGCAAAACCGCGAGGCGCGTCTTGGTGGGAATATCAAAAATCAAAATGGCATTGTTATCGCCGCCAATGGCTAAGCGGCGCATATCGTCGCTCCACAACAATTCAAAATTGGAATTGCCCGTATAGGTATCCAACAATAATTCACCCGTGGTGCTGTCATAGACGTACAGGATATTTTCGGAATTCTTGACGATAAAACGGCTTAAATCAGGGCTGTATTGGAAGAAATTGCGACCGACGGGTACCGTTTCATAGAGCAGTTTACCTGTGACTGGATCATAGGCTTTGAATTTATTGTCGGTGTCATAGGCCATGATGCGTTCACCCTTGGGGCTGAACCACACTTCGCGCCATTCCCAGCGATTCACTTCCAGTGGAGTCAGTTCGCCCGTGCGCAAATCAATGATTTCATCATCACCAATCGCGATAAATCGGGTGGTGCGCAAGACGTTATAGTAGGTGTTGCCATTGGCGCGTTCATCGGCATTTTCTAAATCATAGATCCACGCCGTTTGCTCACCTAAATTGACATATTCTTCCCATTGTTCCTCGGTTTCAATATTCCAGATGATATAGCGTTCTTCGGGGGGCTCATCATCTTCATATTCCGGTGTGCCCGGTTCTTCGAGATCGCGCTCGTAGGTAATCAGCAGGCCACGATCTTCATAGATTTGCAGAACTTTCCATTCATAAGGCGGGTCGTTATAGTCGTAAACATACGGACTCGGTTCTAAGAAGGTTAAATCTAAGGGTGGGGTGTATGGCTCGGTGGGCGCTACTTTTTCATAACTTGGCCAACCGTTGCTTACATTCCATAGTCCCCCTGCCGCAATTAATTTTGCGCCGTTGTCATACCACTCGACACGATTGGTCGAGGGGATATAGGCTTGTAAGGTTTGCACAACATTGCCGCGACCAGCTTCAATAACTGTTAACGTGTTGTTTTGGGTATAGGCCATATAGTCACCATCCGGCGACCATTCAGCCCGATAAACTGAGGTTAGCGTTCGTGTACCACGAAAATTGTATGTTGAAGTGCCTGTTTCCAAGTCCCATACAAATAAACCGCGTTCATGCCACCCCGCTTGATAACCTTCGGGTGGGTCTTTCAATTGGGGTAGCCAATACCGCAAATTTGCGGCGATAAATTCGCCATTGGGACTGATTTTCACAAAACTACCCGCACTATTCACGCTTGTCGGGTCGTCACTGGTGATAATATCGTAAGTTTGCGCAATTTCGCCGGTGACAGCGTTGACACGCATCAATTGATAGGCGAGGGGAATATCAGGATCGTGATCGAGCGGGGGCGCTTCGGCGAG